>JBOGIX010000443.1:0-4178 GCA_050744685.1 Vicinamibacterales bacterium
GTTCATGGATCTCGAAGGGGGCTTCGACCTGGACGGCGATCTCTCGGTTCTCCGCAGCCTCTATCGCCTCGGCCTGCGGTCATTTCAACTGTCGGCTCACAACTGGGCCAACAATTTCGCGGACTCCTGCTGTGCGCCGGCCAGGTGGGGCGGCCTCAACGATCGCGGCCGCGCCGTCATCCGCGAAGCCAATCGCCTTGGCATGGTGATCAATATCTCCCACGCCTCGGACGAGACGATCTCCCAGGCGATTGACGTCAGCTCCGACCCGCTCCTCGCCACGCATCACGGCCTGCGCAGCTTCAACGACATCCCGCGCACGATGCCCGATGCGCTGCTCCGTAAGCTCGCCGCGAAGGGCGGCGTCATCGGGTTTCAGCTTGGCAACGAGTTTCACAACCCGACGCTCTTCAAGTGGAGCACGCAGCACGCCGGGAAGCCGTTCTGGGACACGACCGCGATCGGCCGCAGCGAGGCGGGCATGACCATCGAAGAAATCGACGCGCTGGTGGCACCACAATTTCCGATGGTCGGGCTACCGGCTCCGGAGGAGATCAAGTTCACGCCCTACGAATGGCTCGCGGTCGTCGATCGCGCGATCGAGATCGTCGGCGAGAACCACGTGATGCTCGGATCCGATTTCGACGGCGGTCCTACGCTGCCAAGGGGCATGCGGGACGTCTCCGACCTGCCGCTGCTCACGGGGGCGATGGTCGAGCGAGGGTGGTCGGAACAGCGAATCAGAAAGTTCCTCGGCGGCAACCTTCTTCGCGTCGTCCGGCAGGTCACCGAGAAGCAGAAGTAATCGTCGGCCGACTGCTGATGGCCAGCGCGGCCCGCGGCTCCGCTTGACAGCGGCGAAGTCTGCTCTTACAGTGCGTGTTCCTGACGCGCACGCGCGTCAGATCCGTCCGTCCGTTCGTCATCGTCAGGGCATCGAATTCCAGCGGGGCGACCCGCCATCGAGTGCTTCAGCCGCGCATAAATTCGCTATGTACAAGCCGTAGGCAAAGAGGTGCTTCATGAAGCGATGGGCAGTGGTACTCGCTCTCCTTGTCGGATTCGGAGTCGCGCCAGGCAGCCGTCCGACCGCGCAGTCCGGCGGGCAGGATCCGCCGATACTTGCAAGAATCAAACAGATCAATCGCCAGCTCGCCGCCTCGGGACTCAACATCGCCGTCGAGCAGGTCGAGTTCTTCACGTTCGGGGCCGCGCGTCCGTCGTTCCGAATCCACCAGCAGCCGTTTCGCTGGGTGGCGAACGATCCGCGGCGCCTCGCGGATGGCGACAACATTACGTACCTCGTCGATCAGAGCGAGGGGAAGACGGCCAGCGGCCTGACCAGTGTGCAGACGGAATTCGCCATCGACCGTGCGATGGATACATGGCAGGCACAGAGTCCCTTTACCAACGTGGACCTGGTGAAACGTGCCGACACGGGTGAGGATCCTGACATCTACGACAGCTTTTTCGGCTACGGCAAATTCGGCAATCCGTTTCTCGCCGACATCGTGAACGCGGGTTGGCTCCCGCGTGCCTTCTTCGAAGAGGCCGGTGGGCCCGGGGGCGGGAGGGGCATTCTCGCGTTTTCCGTCACGTTCATCTTCACGAACGACGACGGGACTCCCACGGACTTCAATGGCGACAACTACCTGGACAGTGCGCTGAACGAGGTGTATTACAACGACACTTTCGGGAAGCGAGGGACTGATCGTGCCGGGAATCCCTGGGGCATCAACATCCTGCTGCCCGGCATCGACGTCCAGACCGTCGGGCTGCACGAGAACGGTCACTCGCTCGGTGTCGGCCACTTCGGTCCGCCGCCCGACGCCGTGATGAACCCGGTCTATGCGGGCATTCGGCATGAGCCGTTCCCCATCGACCTGACAGGTATGAACGCCATCTGGTCGTCCTGGCCGAACTAGGAGGCCTTGACCGTCTCCATTCTGATTTTTTGAATCAGTTTTCGGTGAAGGCCGTCCGCGCGTCAGCGCGGCGTTACAAGAACAATGCAACCTGGCGAGGCGGAGCCTCGATGGTCAGAGGCGGAGCCTCGCCAGACCCTCGCGAACTGCTTCACGCGCGCGGTCGGGACGCCACCGGTCGCGCGCCGTCTTTCGTCCGACTATTCGGCCCGCAGTGCCTCGACCGGGTCGATCCGCGTGACGCGCCGGGCCGGCACGTAGCTGGCCAGCGCGGCTGCAGCAAGCAAGCCGACCACCACGACGGCATACGTAGGCGGATCGATTGGCTTGACCTCGAACAGCAGCGCCGACAGCAGGTGGGCCAGCGGGGCGGCGACCACGAGGCCGGCCGCGGCCCCGATGCCGCCCCATAGCAGGCCGCTGCGGACAAACCTCAACTTCCGGCTTTCCTGCCGGGCGCCGAGCGCCATGCGGATGCCGATCTCGCGCGTCCGCTGCGAGACCGTGTACGAGATCACCGCGTAGATCCCGATGGCCGCCAGCAACAGGGCCATGCCGCCGCTGAGGGCGAGGAGCGTCAGCGTGAAGGCGGTCCGCGACATCGATTTGTCGTACACCTGCTGCATGGTCTGCATCTGCGTGATCGGCAGGCTCCCGCTGACCGCCGACACCGCGCGGCGGATCTCCGCCGCATAGCTGTCCGTCCCGGCGCGCGGTCCACGCATCATGAATACCGCCGAGCGGGAGGACCGCAGGGGCCAGTACACCGTCGAGGGCGCCGGCCGCTCCGCCCCGTCGTGACGGATGTCGGCGACGACCCCGATCACCTCGCTCCAGGCGTCGTTCGGATTCGACCGAATGCGCTTGCCAATCGCCGCCGCCGCCGACCCCCAGTATTCACGGGCGAAGTTCTCGCTGATCAGCACGAGCTGGCGCTGCTGGTGGATATCGGTCCAGTCGTACTCACGGCCGGCGGCGAGTGGCGTGCCCAGCACCTGGAACGCGCGCGGCGCCACTCTGATGAAGCGCCGGAGGGGCGGGATCGTGTTCGCCGCGTAGTTGTGATCGCTCGCGAAGATGGGGTCCTGTGAACTGAAACCCGTCATTGGCAACCCGTTCGTGAGGCTGACGGACGAGACGCCGGGAAGACTCGCCAGCCGATCGACCAGCGTCTGCTGCACGACTGCCAGCCGGGCATCGTCGGGGGCGACATCGCCAGGAATCGCGATGCGTAGAGTCTGGAGCGTTCCCGGTCCGCTGAACCCTGGCTGCACCCGGCGCATCGACTGAAAGGTGCGGATCATGAGGCCGGAGCCGACGAGGAGCACCAGCGCCAGCGCCACCTGGACGATCGTCAGTGTGTTGCGGGTGAAGTTGCGGTCCCGGCCGGCGCTTGCCGTCCGGCCCCCTGCCCGGAGCGCTTCGGCGAGGCGGACACGGCTCCGTTTCACCACGGGGATCGCACCGAACATCAGCCCGGCGGCGAGGGAGAGGACGAGCGTGAACGCCAGCGATATTGCATCGATCCTGATCAGCTCGAGCCGCGGCAGCCGGACCGGCGTCATGCTCAGCACGAGCTTCAGCGCGGCGGCACCCAAGCCAAGGCCGGCGGCTCCGCCCATCACGGCGAGCAGCAGGCTCTCCACGAGCATCTCCCGCGCCAGGCGGCCGCGCCCCGCTCCGATCGCGGCGCGCACGGCGAGCTCCTGGGCGCGCCCCTCAGTCCTCACGAGCAGGAGGTTGGCCGCGTTGGCGCAGGCGATGAGCAGGACGATGCCGATGGTTGCCATCACCACCCACAGGCTCTTGGCGACGTCACCGACGAAATCGTCGATCAGCGGACGGACGTTGGGACCGAGCCGCGCATCCTCCATCATCTGCACGCTCATGCCGGCGGGCGGCGGAAACTTGCCCAGCTCGATGCGGATCATGCGCGCGACGTCCGCGTTCGCCGCCTCGAGGGTGACGCCGGCGCGGAGCCGGCCCACCGCGTGGAAGTTGTAGCCGGCGAGACGCACCTTGGCGCGGTCGAAGCGGAGTGGCAGCACGAGATCGTGCGGCGCGTCCAGGAACCAGAAATCCTCGGGCAGGACGCCGATGACCTCGCGAGGGTTGCCATCGACCACGATCCGGCGTCCGACGACGCCCGGATCGCCGCCGAAGCGGCGCTGCCAGTAGCCATGACCGAGCATCACCACCTCGGGGCTGCCGGCCCGATCGTCCCGCTCCGCGAACGCCCGGCCGAAGATCGGC
>JBOGIX010000444.1:0-3442 GCA_050744685.1 Vicinamibacterales bacterium
ATGTTCGTGCAGGAGCGTCGACTTCATGAGGCCTCCGCATGCCGCGCCAACACTTCAGCGAAGTGGTACGCGCGGCATTGCGTCCGTTGCCGAATCTGCTCGCGACAGCTGAAGCCATCGGCGATTATCACCGTGTCGTCCGGGGCCGCCCGGACCGCGGGCAAGAGCACCCGCTCGCCGACGCCAATCGACACAGGATAGTGCTCCCGGTCGAACCCGAACGATCCGGCCATCCCGCAGCACCCGGCATCCGGCATCTGGACCTCCAGCCCCGCCGCGCGCCCCGCCGCAATCGCATCGCCGGTGCCGAGCAGTGCCCGCTGATGGCAATGGACGTGTACGAGCGCGTGCCGCGATGAATGCGGCAGGTCGTCGCGCTCCAGATGTTCACGAACGAAGCTCGTGAACAGGACGGTTCGATCGGCAAGCGCCTGTGCGATCCGCTGGTCGCGGTGCAACCCGACGGCTTCGTCGCGGAACACCGCGAAGCAGCTTGGTTCCAGCACCACGATGCGCGTATCGTCCTTCAGCGCGCCAACGAGCGTCGAGAACATGGCATCGAGGTGTTCACGGGCAGAGTCGAGGAGCCCGAAGTCGTACAAGGGACGGCCGCAGCAGGTCTGCGCCGGCACGACGACGTGGTAGCCGAGGCGCTCGAGCACGTTTACAGCCGCGCGTCCCACTTCCGGGTAGAAGTAGTTGGTGAACGTGTCGGACCAGAGAACGAGACGCCGGCCTTCGGAGCGTGGCGGATGGCGACGCCACCATGCCTGGAACGTCTCCGGCGCGAACCGGGGCAGGCGACGATCAGGCGCGATCCCGGCCAGCGACTGCAGGAGGCGCGCGGCCGGCCGGACCGACGCGAACGCATTGACAACCCGTGGTGCGCGTGCGGCGAGCTCCGCCCACCAATCGACGTGTCCGAAAAGGTGCGCCCGCAGCGGGCGCGAGAGGCGGTCGTAGTGATGCGCCAGGAATTCGGCCTTGTACGTCGCCATGTCGACGCCGACCGGACACTCGGACTTGCACGCCTTGCACGCCAGGCAGAGATCGAGCGCGTGCTTCACGTCGGCGCTCTCCCAGCCGCTCGTGAGCGTCTCGCCGCGCAGCATCTCGAAGAGCAGATGCGCCCGGCCGCGCGTCGAGTGCTGCTCGTCGCGCGTCACCATGTAGCTCGGGCACATCGTCCCTTCTTCGGTCTTGCGGCACTTGCCGACGCCGACGCAGCGAAGCGCCGCGCCGCCGATGTCCCCTTCGGCGGCGAGACGAAAGAACGACCGTGCGGGTCGGGGCTGATATCCGGGCCTGCGCAGGTACTCGGTCGCCGCGTACGGGTCGACCACCTTGCCGGGATTCATCAACCCGTCGGGATCCCAGATGCGCTTGAAGTCGCGGAAGGCGCCGACGAGACGGTCGCCGAACATCTTCGGCAGCAGCTCCGCGCGCGACTGGCCGTCGCCATGCTCACCTGACAGGGAACCACCGTACTCAACGACGAGATCAGCCGCCTCGTGGATGAACGCCCGGAACTTCGCAATGCCTGCGGGGCTCACCAGATCGAAATCGGTACGCGTGTGCACGCAGCCCTGCCCGAAGTGGCCGTAGAGCGCGCCGCGATAGGCGTAGCGCTTCAACAGGCGCCTGAAATCCCGCAGATACGCTCCGAGCCGCTCAGGCGCGACGGCCGCATCTTCCCATCCTTCCCAGGTGGCCGATTCCCCGGGGACGAAGGCCGTGGCACCCAGGCCCGACTCGCGGATCGTCCAGACCATCGCGATTTCGTCGGGATCGGTAAACACGCGGCCCGCGGGTGCGAACCAGCCGCTGGAGAGTCGCTGGTGAAGCGACTGTGCTGCGGCGCCGGCCTCTCCAACGCTGTCGGCTCCGAACTCCACGAGCAGCCACGCCTGACCGTCGGGAAGCAGCTCCCGTTCGCGGGGAAGTCTGGCCTTTCGTTTCAGGTTGCCGACCAGGACTTCGTCGATCGCCTCGACGCCTATCGGCTGCGCTTCCAGTACTCGCATCACTTCGTCGGCCGCGCCATAGATGTCGCGGAACCCGAGCACCAGCAGGGCCCTGGCGCGTGGCGCCGCCATCAGGCGCACGGTCGCTTCCAGCACCGTCACGCACGTGCCCTCGGTTCCGACCAGCGCGCGCGCGATGTCGCAGCCATGCTCCGGCAGCAGCGCCTCGAGGTTGTAGCCCGACACACGCCGTGGAATCCGCGGGTAACGTGCACGCACATCGTCGCCATACTCGTCGCGCAAGGTCCGCAGGCGGCGATGGATCTCTCCCACGCGGCCCGGCTCACGACATCGTGCTTCGAGCTGCTCCGGAGACCCTCGCCCGACGACCATCCGCTCGCCATCGGGCGTCAGCACGTCGAGTGCGTCGATCACGTCTGAAGTCAGGCCTGCGACGACCGAATGCACACCGCACGAGTTGTTGCCAATCATCCCGCCCAGGGTGCACCACGCGTGCGTGGCCGGATCGGGTCCGTACATGAGACCGAGCGGCGTCACCGCTCGCTGCAGGTCGTCGAGAACGAGGCCGGGCTGCACACGTGCGGTCTTCCGCTCGGCGTCGACGGCCAGCACGCCGTTCAAGTGGCGCGACATGTCCAACACGATGGCAGCGTTGCAGCATTGTCCGGCAAGGCTCGTCCCGGCGCCCCGCGGCAGAATCGGCACACGATACTCACGACACGTCCGGACGACTTCACACACGTCGTCCGCCGTACGCGGCCAGACGACGCCGATGGGGACCTGCCGATAGTTGGAGGCGTCGGTCGCATACAGCGCACGAGCGCCGGCTGTGAAACTCACCTCGCCGGCGACACGTCTGCCCAGCACCTCTTCCAGCGCGGGGCGCGTGCCTGACCTCATACGAGCTCGCGCACCTTGTCGGACAGCACCGTCAACGCGATCTTGTCGCGGTTCGGCTGGCCCTTGACCAGCGACTGCGCGAACCGGCCTGCCTGCTCGGCCGTCACCTTCGGTGGCATCGGCGGCGTGAACGGATCGACGATCGCGTCAACGATCACCGGACCCGCCGTCGCCAGCGCCTGATCAAGGACAGGCCCGCATTGTTTCGGATCCTCGACGGTGAAACCGGTCGCGCCGCACGCACGGGCGAATGCCGCGAAGTCGATCGGCTGCAGCTCGCACCCGTACTCGGGGTTCCCGAGGAACACCATCTGTTCCCACTTGATCATGGCGAGCGAGTTGTTCTTGACGATGACGACCTTGACCGGCAGCTTGTAGCGGACGCAGTTGGCGAACTCTGCCATCAGCATCGAGAAGCCGCCGTCGCCCACCAGCAGCACGACCTGCCGTTTCGGGTAGGCAACCTGCGCGGCCATCGCGTAAGGCAGGCCGTTCGCCATGGAGGCGAGCGTGCCGGAAAGGGAATACATCTGGCCGCGCTTCACGCGGATCTGGCG
>JBOGIX010000445.1:0-8014 GCA_050744685.1 Vicinamibacterales bacterium
CAGCTCTCCCGAACCGCCGAGATCCGGCAGCAGGAAAAACGGCACCTGGTTGCCATCGTCCACCGACGTCGTCGAGGTGCGCACCGACAGGTCGATGACCCAGTTGCCGTGCAGGATGGGAATGAGCTGCCTGGCGATGGCGTCCACGCGCTGGAACGAGTAGGGCCCGTCGTTCTGCTGCCGATAGTCGTGCAGCCCCGCGTGCAGCAGCGAGCCGCTGCGACTGTAGCCTGGCCCGCGGCGCGTATCGAGACCGCCCGACACGAACGCGTGGAGGTACTCGGGGTCGGCGTCGATGCCGGGCATGTCGAGCGGCGTGAACAGGTCCTCGACCGACGCGCGCGTCGTGTCGGCCCCCCCGGTTTCGAACCGTTCGAAGGCCGCGCCCGCGCCCAGGCGGATGAAACGGACCGGCCGCAGCTCGGCCTGGCCGCTGACTTCGGTTTTCGTCTCGGAGTAGTCGGCGCGGACCTTCGGCGAGTCCGGCCCGAGATCGTACACCGCGAGCTCCGGCGCATCCTGCCATCGCGCCCGCCCCTGCACGTGCAAACGCCCGTTGAAGAGCGAGGGAGACGTGGCCGCGATCTGCAGGAGCTTGAAGTTGCGGATCGAATAGGTGGCTTTGCCGACGATCGTCGCGCCGTTGTCGAACAACTTCCCGTACGCGGGACCGAGGGCGATGCTCGACCCCTGCTTGATGTCGCCGAAGGTGACGAAGAACCCGCGCGGCACCGCGAATCCGCCGGCCTGCTCGATCTCGGCGAGGCGGCGCTCGAAGACGTTACGGACGTAGGGTTTGACCTGAGCGGCCTTCTCTTCCTGCTGTCGGGCGATCTCGGTCGCCCGCGTGTCGGGCGCCTGCGCCGCCGCCAACGCGGGCACTGACGCACACACCAGGAACGCCAGCCACACACGAATGCCAGCCACGGGATTTCCACCTTTCTGTGATGAGGGCAAGAGAATGTAGATACCGCACTTTATGGAAGCGGCGCAAGCAGAGATAATCAACGTTCGTTGCCTGGCCTAACCTTTCGCCTCTTTCTGACGGGAACCATACTGACCGGGACCTCGGTCGTCCTCGGGCTGACGCAGGTGCGGCTGGGAACGGCGTCGTTCTTCGCGCTGGCCGCCGTCATGACCGCGTGCCAGGCCGTCATGCTGGTGAGCACGCGGCACGCGCCGGCGCCGCGCCGGCTGCTGCTCATCGCCTTCGTGTTTGCCGCGGCCGCGAGGCTGCCGCTCGCGCTCGGTCCCGTGCGGTACGACAGCGACATGATCCGCTACGTCTGGGACGGACGCGTGCAGCGTCTGGGCTACAACCCGTACGCGATACTGCCGGCGGATCCTGCCGTCGCGCACACGCACGACGCGGACACGGTGCGGATGCCGAGCCGTCACGATCGCACACCCTACCCGCCCGCGGCGCAGCTCTTTTTCCGTTCGATCGTGACGCTCGCCGACTCCGCGCGCCTGATGAAGCTCGTGCTGATGGTCTGCGACCTCCTCACGATCCTGATCGTCTGGCGATGGCTGCGCGCGACCGGACGCCACGAATGGCTCGCGCTCTGGTATGCGTGGAGCCCGCTCGTGATCCTCGAGATTGCGCACAGCGGCCACATCGACGGTCTCGGCGCGATGTGGATCGCGGCCTCGGCGCTGTGGCTCACCGAGCGCCGCACCACCCTCTCTTCGATCGCCTTCACCATGGCGGTCGCGACGAAGCTGCTGCCGATCGTGCTGGCGCCCCTTTTCCTCGGCCGGGTCAAGGTCCGCGACATCCTGCTCGGGGCCGCGCTGCTCGCCGCGCTCTATCTGCCGTTCATGTCCGGCCTCAGCGTGCCGGTCGGCGCGCTGCCTGCCGTGGTCGCGCACATCCGCTTCAACAGCCCCGTGTTCCGTCCGCTCGCATGGGTCATTACGCCGTCGGGCGCGGCGGTCTTCGCGGTGCTCGCGGGGCTCGCCGCCGCCGCTTGGGCGCGCTGGCGCCTTCGCGCAGACGATCCGGCGGCGTGGGCCTGGCCGATGGCCGTGGCGCTTGCGTGCGCGCCCGTCATCTACCCGTGGTACCTGCTCTATTTCACGCCGTTTCTGTTCACGCGGCCCACCTGGCCGCTCGCCCTCTGGACCGCCACGGTCATCCCCGTCTACATCGTCTGGGAACGCGCGCGCAGCGGGGCGCGGTGGAGAGTGCCGAATCTGTTGATGGTGGTGGAATACGGGGTGGTCGTCGGAGCGATCGTCGCGATTGCGTGGGCGTGGTCCCGCCGCCGGCGGCACGCACGCGCAGCCGACACGACGCGAGCCGTACCAAGCGCGTGAGGCATGCGCCGGTGAATCACCCGAACGTCACGTATCTACTGCGCGGCGAGGATTTCGGAGCGCGTCGCCGGACGGAGGCGAACGTAGGCGCGTTGGAACGCTCGCGGGGCAATGCTCACGAGCATCAGGACGAGCCGGACCTTCCAGCAGGGGATGAGCGCAAGCGACCGCTGAAAATGGCCGCGCGCCTCGTCGAAGCGGCCGTGCCGCAGGCAGCGCTTGCCCCGTTCGAGCTCCAGAGCGGAGCCGAGCACGGTGATGCGCCGCCGCAGCAGCGTGCAGTCGTGCGGGTCGAGCGCAAGCTTCTTGTGCACGCCCTTCAGCACGCCGATGGCGCGCTTCAGTTCCGTAATCGGATCGGCTGACAATCCATCGGCGAGCACGATCCGCTCGATGAGCGGCTCGCGCTGATAGAAGATGTGCGCCCCCCCGTGCGCGAGCCGCAGCCAGAGATCGAAATCCTGGCCACGGCGCAGTGAGGTATCGAACCCGCCCACCGCCTCAATCGCAGCGCGGCGTGCCACGACCGACGAGGTGATCACGGTACATTGCTGCAGGAGGAGACTCTGGAAGGACACCGGACCTTCCGACGGCGTGGTGTCCATGAAGGTCCTGCCGGCAAGCGGCGTGTCGCCGGTGATACGCGCGTTCGCGTAGACCATATCGCGGCCAGGATGCGCCGAGAGGAAGGCGACCTGGGATTCGAGAAAGTGCGGCAGCCAGCGATCGTCCGCGTCGAGAAACGCGACGAGATCGCCGCGCGCACGAGCCAGCCCCGCATTCCGTGCCGCGCCAGCGCCGCCGTTTTCCTGCTCGAGATACACGACGGAGTCCCGCCGGGAGGCGAGCGCGTCGATCAGCTGCGGGGTGTCGGGCGAGCCGTCGTTGACGACGATGACCTCGAAATCGCGGTACGACTGATTGAACACGGAAGCCACCGTGGCGGCGATGTAACCTGCCGAACGGAACGCCGGGATGATGACACTGACCATGTTCTCCCCACGAGCATGCCGACTCTAACGGAATGACGGCGGCCTAGCAACGCGGACGTCAATTGCGCACGCAGGCGACCGGCACCCGAATGCCAGCGCGCCGCTCCGCCAGGCGTGCATCGATTGCGCGGCTGCTCGTGACGCTCGAGCGCCGCGCACGATATGCATTTTCGCGTCCGTCGAGCTGGACCGAGCCTGTGAGCACGCTTCTTGCGAACCCGGTGGCCGGAGCATGGAATGAATCATCTCGGCGACCACACGGCGTCCGCGCGGCTCAACAGTGTCGGCCCACGTCCTTTGTGGGTGGTAGTTTTCACACTGTTGCTCGTTGTGGTCGTTCCGCGCATCGAAGCGCGGCCTGACGAGGAAAGCTCATCAGTAATTCGCGAGCTACAGGCGTCCGACGAACCGCTCACCCGGTACCGGGCGTTCCGCCGCATGCACGCCCGCAGCGACCGCTTCAACCATGAAGGCTGGCTCAGTGCCTGGACGGAGCTGGACGAGCGCGGTTTCCGGTATGAGATCGTCGAGGAACGCGGATCCGATTACGTCCGCACCAAGGTGCTCAAGGCTGTGCTCAAGCGCGAACAGGAGCTCGTGGCCGAGGGCCCCGCGCGCGCCGCGCTCACCGAAGACAACTACGTCTTCACGGAAGCCGACGGCCCGGACGATGGCCTTCGGTATGTGTTGATGAAGCCCAAACGCAAGGACGTCGTGCTCGTCGACGGCCGCATGGTGCTCAGCCCGGACGGAACGGATCTGGTGCGCATCGAAGGGCGTCTCGCCAAGAACCCCTCGTTCTGGACGAGCCGCGTGAACATCGTCCGCCACTTCGCGAACGTCGACGGCGTTCGGGTGCCCGTATCCACCGAATCGATCGCGAAAGTCAGATTCGCCGGAGAATCGCAGCTCGACGTCTCCTACGAGTACGAATCGATCAACGGCCGCCCGGTGACCATCGCTGCGCGCCGCGTGCTCGCAGCGGTGAGAAGTCGCTGAGCGTCAGTTTCCATTCGCCAGTCCCCAGTTTCCAGGGTCCTCGGATCGTGGCCGGTTCCGCCCGAAGTCGAGGCTGGCAGCCATAGGAAAGTGGCCGCTGGGAACTGGAAACTGGAAACTTCATTTGAACAGCTTCTCCCCCATCCCGAGCAGGAACCTCGCGCGCTTCTGCGCGACCAGGTTGGCGAGGCGGAGCCCGGGCCGGCGCGCGACGTCGATCGCCAGCGCCTGTTTCAACAACGTCTGGACGCCCGCCCGGTCCCTGGCGGGCAGCGGCACGCTCAACGCGAAGGTCACGTAGGCCAGCGCGGACTGTCCATCCGACAACTCCACCGCGCGTTCGAAATGCCTCCGTGCCCGCGCCGCCGATCCGCCGGCGAGCACGGGCAACCCTTCGAGCGCAATCATGCCTTCGTGAATGGCCCCGGCTTCCCAGTCCTCGTCCAAAAGGAGAGCGCGCTCCAGGAGCGCCCGCACCACGGCCAGCTCGGGCATCCGAACGAGCTGGTCGTCCGCGAGCGCGAACTCCCCGCCCCACGCCGCGGCCGTCCAGAACAGCGCGGGCACGTCGGACGGAGTCGTCGAATCGAGGAGCGCGATTGCGGATCGCGGATCGCGCGTCAGCGACTCCGCCAGGCGCGGCCGCGAAACCGCTAGCGCGCCCACACAGTAGCCCCGTGCGCGCCCATACATTCGGGTCGCCCGATCGCGAAGTTCCCGTTCCGCCGCCGGATCCCGTCCGCGAGCGATCTCGATCTCCAGGTGCAGGAACGCATAAGCGTACTGAGTGAAACCACTGCAGGCCGACATCAGCAATCCCGCGTGACCTGGCTGGCGATCCAGCATCATCTCGATCATCTTCAGCGTGGCCGGCGCGCCCGTCCGCACGAACTCGGGGTCGTCGTCTCTCGCGTACGCGGAGGCAGTGGCCGTCAGCGCATCCGCCATTCGATTCATGCCCATCGTGGCGGGCGAGCACGCGGCGACCAGGGGACACGCAAGCAGAATGCAGAACCAGGCACGGCAGAGCATGGCGTGCCAACATAGCACGGCCATGGCGCAGCCTTTGCTCGACTGACCGGCATGGACAAGACGCCAAGATCGACGGACGCCAAGCTACCGGTCACCGCAGAGCTGGGCGACGAGGGCGGTAGCTACGGCGATGCCACCAATCAGGCGGAAACCTTCAAGGGCGCGACCGGGAATCCCGTGGTCGATCCCAAGCGGGTCGGGCCGATCGCGCGCGACGCGGACGCGAGCGAGCCCGATCGCAGCCCGGAGGACGAGATCAAGCACGCCACGGAACCCCCGGCCGCGCGTAAGCCGTGAACGGTCAGGCGGCAGGCAGCGCGAACCGAGACCTGGTCCGGCCGTCGAGATCCGGCCTCGACAACGGCGCCATGCTGCGCCTCGCCGGACTCACTCTGTCCATCGCCTATGCCGCCATCGTCGTCTGGCTCTACGCGTCGCAGCCGCAGACGGGCGCCGAAGCGCTCGGCGGCCTCGCTGCCACGGTCGGCGTTTACACAGTCGACGCCCAGGCGTTCCAGGATGGGCTCGCGTTCTTTCGCGCGGACAAGTTTCCTGAATCGCGCATGGCCTTCGACCGCGCCGATCCCGCGCACCGCGACGCACGCACGCAGTTCTACATTGCTTATAGCTACTACCGTCAGGGCTGGGGACGCCTCTCGAATGACGACGCGCTGTTCGCCCGGGGCCTGGACGCGGTGAACCGCGCCATTGCGCTTGCTCCTGCCAACCGCCTCGTCGTGGACGACGCGACACTCGGCATGCGCAGCGCCGAGGAGCTCAAGGCGGAGCTCGAGCGAGGGATGCGCCGCGAGGCCTCGGACTTCAACCCGCTTCGCGTGTTCGAGCCGAGAAAATGACGCCCGTCCGCGAAGCGATCGTGCTGCCCATGCTCTTCGTGACCGTCGCCCTTCTCGGCGGCCTCCGCATCTCAACGGCGGTGCACCTGTTACCGCCGTCGCTTACGGGTCTCGTGCTTGCGGTCCTCCTGCTCGGCACGCTCGCGCGCGGCGGAGTGCTGGTGCCACAGGCCCTGATGAACGGCGCGCGGAGCGGCCTGGAGAACGTTTCGGGCGCGGTCGTGCTGGTCACGCTCTTCGCCGCCTCGGCACAGGCCATCAATCTGCTCCTGCCCGAACGTGGTCTGCTCCACGCCGCGTTCGCCATCTTTCTTTTCTGCCAGATCATGACGATGCACGCGGCGGGTGTGGGACGGACGGGCCTGCTGCGCAGCCTGCTGGTGCTCGTGGGCTCGATGTTCGTCCTGCGCTTCATCGTGGTCGAGGCCCTGTATGCGCCTGACGGCGGCCTCCTGAAGCGAGTCCTGACGGTCCTGATGTCCGGCGCGACGCTCGGCGGGATCGTCTACGAGCCGAATGCGTCGATCACGGGATATGTGGCGTTCTTCACGCTACTGCTGTACGTGTCGGGACTCGTGCTGCTGCCGGCCGCACCGCCGCCCACGGCGCTCGTGCCACGGTCACACGACGCGCGGCTACCCGCGGTCCTGCCGATGCTGCTCCTTGCCTGCCTGGCTGGATGCCGTCCCGGCCCCGCCGAGACGCCCGCTGAAACGCCGACGGCTTCGGCATCAGCGGTGAAGGCGCCCGCATCGGACGATCTCGTCACACCCGAGCAGCGCGCGGCCGCCCTGCGCCGCGCGCAGGTGTGGCAGGCGCCGGCTGTGCCGGTGGCTCGAGCCAACCTGGAACGCAACACCCCGGGCCCGGGGGCATTCCGCGAGTCCCACGGGGTCGACTGCCGTCTCGTGGTGAAACCGATGAACGGCACGACGCCGAAATTCGACTGCGAGATCGCGGAGGGTAACGTCATCCGCGTGAAGTACGGCCGCGGCAACCCGGAGCTCTATTCCGAAGTCGCCACCACCCGGCTGCTCGCGGCGATCGGCTTCGGCGCCGACCGCGTCCACGTCGTGGAGAAGATCCGGTGCGCCGGCTGCACGTCCTACCCGTTTCATTCACTGCGCTGCCTCGCCGAAACGAAGATGGAGCGCACGTGTTTCCCGCGCGGCGTCGACTACTCGCGGTACACCGACTTCGACGACGCGGTCGTGGAACGCAAGCTCGAGGGTCGGCGGATCGAGGCAATACCAGACCAGGGCTGGGCGTGGTTCGAGCTCGATCGCATCGACGCCGCCGCCGGCGGCGCGCCGCGGGCACACCTCGACGCGCTGAAGCTGCTTGCGGTGTTCATCGCGCACTGGGACAACAAGGCCGAGAACCAGCGTCTCGTATGCCTGCCAGGAGGCGACCTGCCCGACGGCGGCTGCTCGCGCCCTGTCGCCATCCTCCAGGATGTGGGCGCATCGTTCGGCCCCGTCAAACTGGATCTCCACACCTGGCGCGCGCTGCCGGTGTGGTCCGACCCGCGCACGTGCCGCGTGAGCATGGAGCAGCTGCCCTGGGGCGGCGGCACTTTCCCGCCGCAGCAGATCTCGGAAGAGGGACGGCTGTTTCTGTTGACGCTCCTCGAGCAGCTGTCGAACGATCAACTGCACGACCTGTTCAAGGGCGCACGCATCGAGGACGCGGAAACGATCACCGCCGAGGGCAGGAAGCCCGCGGCATGGGCGGCGGCTTTTGCCGACAAGGTGAGGCAGATACGGGACGCGGGGCCTTGTCCAAAAGAGAAGAGATGAGCTGCCACGTCACAAT
>JBOGIX010000446.1:0-1857 GCA_050744685.1 Vicinamibacterales bacterium
GGCTCCGAGGCGCACGCCGACCCCGGTCGCTGTCGATCCGGGCCGGGGCGCTCGCGAGGATGCGGCGGGGATCACGTCTCGGGTACGCTCGCGCGACGCGCCGGCGTCGCGGTTCTGCTGGCAGTGCCGCAAGCCGCTGCACGCCCGCAGCAACCGCTGCCCGTTCTGCGGCGAAACCCAGTAGCGCGCGTAGCTTACGGCGCCGGTCGGCCCCTGCGGCTGTGCTAAAATGCCGCTTTGGCAGGTCCGGCACCTTCCCTGCTGCACGTCCTCAGCGGTGAACGAAATCCCAGCCCTGCACGCGTTTCTTGCAAAGGAGTGAGCTGATGGCGTTTCCCGGCTCCGGAAAGATCTGGATGAACGGCTCGATGGTCGAGTGGGCCGACGCCAGGATCCATGTGGCATCTCACGTTGTTCACTACGGCAGCGGCGTGTTCGAAGGCGCCCGCTGCTACGCCACGCCGCGAGGCTCTGCCTGCTTCCGGCTCGACACGCACATGCGCCGCCTGTACGACTCGGCGAAGATTTACCGCATGGAGCCTCAGGTGTCGATGGACGCGCTTACGGACGCCGTGCTCGAAACCATCCGCGTGAACGGGTTCAAGGCGTGCTATATCCGTCCGATCGTGTATCGCGGCTACGAAGCGCTCGGCGTCAACCCGTTCCCGTGCCCGGTCGATACCGCGATCCTGACCTGGGAATGGGGGGCCTACCTCGGCCAGGACGCGCTCGAGAACGGTGCGGACGTCTGCGTCAGCTCGTGGACCCGCGCGGCGCCGAATACGTTCCCGACGCTCGCGAAGAGCTCGGCGAATTATGCCAACTCGCAGCTGATAAAGATGGAGGCGATGGTCGAAGGCTACAGCGAGGGCATCGCGCTCGACCCGCTCGGCAACCTGAGCGAAGGCAGCGGGCAGAACCTGTTCATCATCCGCGAGGGGGTCATTTACACGCCGCCGATGACCGCATCGATCCTGCCGGGCATCACGCGCAACTCGGTGATCACGCTGGCGCGCGACCTCGGTTTCGACGTGCGCGAGGAGAACCTGCCGCGCGAGTTCCTGTACATTGCAGACGAGGCGTTCTTCACCGGCACCGCCGCCGAGATCACGCCGATCCGATCGGTGGACAAGATCACGGTGGGCGAAGGGAAGCGCGGCCCGATCACCGAAGCGTTGCAGCGCGCGTTCTTCGACGTCATCAATGGCAACGCGCCCGACCGCCACGGATGGCTGACCTACGTCTATCCCGGCGAACCGCTGCAGACGGCGGAGGCCGCCGCCGTCGCCAAGAGCGCCAGATAATCGCGGCCGCGCCGCGCGTGGACCCTTCGCCTGGCTCAGCGGGCCAGGATTCGCGGCGACGCTGGCCGCCGGCCCCGGTCAACGATTTGTAACGACGTCATGCACATCAACGATCTCCTCAAGATCGCTGTCAGCAGCGGTGCGTCCGACCTGCACTTGAAGGTCGGCAGCTATCCGATGATGCGGCTCAACGGCAGCCTCGTCGTGGTCAGCGAGGAAAAGCGCCTCGACCGGCCCGACACCGAGTCCATGGCCAATGCCCTGTTCACGCCGGATCACCTGGAGAAGTTCCGGAAGTCGCAGGAGGTGGACCTCGCCTACAGCGTGCCGGGGCTCGGGCGGTTCCGCGTCAACGTCTTCCAGCAGCGCGGCACCGTCGGCCTGGTGCTTCGCGTGATCCCGATGCAGATCCGGTCGGTCGACGAACTCGGACTCCCTCACGGGCTCATGCGCATCGCCCAGGTAGAGCGCGGCCTCGTCCTCGTCACCGGGACCACCGGCAGCGGCAAGAGCTCGACGCTCGCCGCGATCATCGACTACATCAATCACACGC
>JBOGIX010000447.1:0-2243 GCA_050744685.1 Vicinamibacterales bacterium
GTCCCATGGAGCGCTCGCGCGTGCCATCGCCAGCGCACGCTGGTAGAAGGGCACCGCGCGATCGGCGTGCCCCTGCATGACGTGTACGTTGCCGATGTCGCCGAGGCTGGATTGCAGGCCGACGGTCGCGCCGATCCGCTCCTGGATCTCCGCCGCCTGCTGCAGAAACGCGAGCGCCTTGTCGGAATCGCCGATCCGGTAATAGCAGGTACCCAGGTTCGCGAGGCTCGCGGCCGCAAAGCGCTGCGCCTCGATCGACTTCGCCGCCTTCAGCGCCTGCTCGAGTAATGGAATCGCCTCGTCATAGCGGTAGGCGCGCATGCGCTCGAGCCCGAGATTGTTGGCGGCGGCGGCCTGCCAGTAGGGATCGTGCTGGGCGACGGCCCGTGAGTAGGCGACGCGGGTCACTGCTTCGCCCGCCGCTTCGTGATTCGTCCGGATGAGCAGCAGTCCGCGCAGTACGTGGATCTCGAGCGCCAGCCTGGGAAGAGCGGCGGCCGTGGCCTGCCTAGAAGCCTCCTCGAGGAGGCGTGTCGCCTCCTCGTAGCGTCCCAGGTTCAACGCGGCATGGGCGCGAACCTTCAGCCGCCGCGCCTCGAGCGGCTCGGCCTCGGCATCGGAGACCACGGGCGCGTGGACCAGGGCCAGCGCCTCGGCCGCCTTTCCCTGCGCGATGAGGACTTCCGCGGACAGGAGCAAGAACCGCCAGTGCCAGGGCGATCGCGGCTGGTTGCGCCAGCGTGCGTCGTACTGTCGCGCGATTTGTTCGGCGGCGTGTAGATCGCCGCGCTCGAGATCGCGCACAGCGAGATCGTGCGCAGACGAGGCACGCTCCTCCTGAGACGCGCACGCTCCTGCTGCGAGGAGCAGCAGCAGGAGCCAGCGCGCCCTCACGGAAGGCCCTGGCCCCCCGACTGAACGTCCGCCGCATCGAGGCTGGCCTCGAGCGGCGAGCCGAGCTCCAGCCGCATCATCGTCAGACGGCGGCTGAAGTCGGAGATCAGCATCTCGCCCAGGATGATCTTGCCGAAGTCGGGCCAGACGATGACGTGGCTGTCTTCGTCGACCTCGGCGCCCGCCGGCAGCGGACCGTCCCATTGAATGCGCTCGACGAGCGAATAGACGAAGCAGCCCTTTGGCGATGGCGCGTCGCTCGACGGCTCGCGCAGCGACAGCACGCGCTTGCCGTTCTTCTCCCTGAAGCCATCGTCGTGCAGGCAGGCGTGATGGAACTCGTCGCACGTGCCGAACGTGGTGACCGGCTCGGCGTCGAGCGTGACCGTGAAGCGGACGCCGTCCAGCACGAAGCCACCGAGCTCGGCTTCGACCGGCGTAACCGTCGGCTGGGCATCACCCTCGTGGTACACGGTCTTGAGATACGCTGTCGCGCGATCGACGAACAGCCGCTTGTCGATCTCCAGACCCTCCACGATCGATTTCGCGTGCACGGTGTGCGTAGGTCCCGTGCCGTTCCCATTGCCGTCTTCCCGCTCGTGCCAGGCCCTGGACCACGAGGACGCGCAGGAAACTACCGGGTCGCTGTCCGGTTCCTGGCTCAGCCGGTAGGGCCCCTGGCGCGACTCGGTCGACCCGCCGAACGCGGCGGACGCGTGGGGGATCTCGAGGTTCCGGCGAATGACGTTGTCGTTGACGCGGTGAATGTAGCCGCCGAGCGCGACCGCGTGCCCGTCGGTGAGAAAGCGGGGAATGAACTTCATTGGGCCCTCCAGTGCGCCTGTCGGCGCGGCCGGGCGATCAGCATGGTCTGGTGCGTGCCGATTATCATCCAGCTCGGGCCTGCGCGATCCGCCGGGAATGCCAAAGGGGTTCCCGAGAGCTGGTGAACACATACCCGGTGGCTTCCCGGGTCAGAGAGCGTTAATAGTTGATAAATGTGTGGCTTCCGGCTTCAGCCGGAAGAGTTTCCCCGGGTCCGATCTTCCGTCTGACAAGCGGAAGCCACGCGCGAAAGGCGGAAAAGCACACGCCTGGCGGGCGATTTGTTCACACGGGTACGGCGGCGTTGCCCGTCGTCGGTGCCGCCGTGGTGGAAGGTCAGACGGCGCGAGGCGCCTGCGCGAGCGGGATCACGCGCGCGGTGGCCGTCGCCGTGGCGATCGTCACGTTGTCGGCGCTGCGCAGCACCGCCTCGAGCGAGGCGATGTCCCCATTGCGATGCACGATGCGTCCCTGCCCGACGAGCCGCCCGGGGCGCGCCGGGCGCAGGAAACGCACGTTCAGAT
>JBOGIX010000448.1:0-2586 GCA_050744685.1 Vicinamibacterales bacterium
GTGCACGAAGTAGATCTGGCCGCCGCGCTCCATCTCGGTCCGGACGGCCCGCGAGATGACGGCCTGATCGAACTTCACCACGTTGGTCTGAATCGACAGGCGATCCTTCGGCGGCGTCTCGATGATCGACATGTCGCGGATGCCGGCGAGCGACATGTTCAGCGTGCGCGGAATCGGCGTCGCCGTCATCGTCAGGACGTCGACCCGTCGTCGCAGCTGCTTGATCCGTTCCTTGTGCGCGACGCCAAAACGCTGTTCCTCGTCCACGACGAGCAGCCCCAGGTCGCGGAACTGCACGTCCTTGGACAGCAGGCGATGCGTGCCCACGATGATCTCGACCTTGCCTGCCGCAAGATCTTCGAGCGTGGCCTTCTGCTCCGCTTTCGTGCGGAAGCGGCTGACCATGTCGATGCGGACCGGGAAGGCCGCGAACCGGTTCTTGAGCGTCTTCAGGTGCTGGAACGTGAGCACGGTCGTCGGCGCGAGGAACGCGACCTGCTTGCCGTCCATCACCGTCTTGAAGGCGGCGCGCATCGCCACCTCCGTCTTGCCGTAGCCGACGTCACCGCAGAGCAGCCGGTCCATCGTGGTCGGCGATTCCATGTCGCGCTTGATGTCGCTGATGGCGGTCCGCTGATCTGGCGTGAGGTCCCACTCGAATGCGTCTTCGAACTCCTGCTGCCAGTGCGAGTCGGGGCTGAAGGCGTGGCCGGGCATCGCCTTGCGCGCGGCGTAGAGCTTGAGCAGCTCCTCCGCCATGTCGCGCATCGCCTTCTTGACGCGGGTCTTGGCCTTTTCCCAGGTAGTGCCGCCGAGGCGGTCGAGCGCAGGGCGCGCGGCGCCGGTATAGCGCTGCACCAGGTCGAGCCGCTCGACGGGCACGAACAGCTTGTCCTCGCCGGCATAGCGGAGCTCCATGAACTCCTGCGGCTCGATGCCGACCTCGATGCGCTTCAGGCCGACGAACACGCCGATGCCGTGATCGACGTGGACGACGAGGTCGCCCACTTTCAGATCGCGGAAATCGGAGAGGAACGTGCGCGCCGCCGATTTCCGGCGCTCGTGGACCTTGCGTTCCTCCTCGAAGACATCGGTCTCGGCCCAGAGCTGCAGGCCGGCCTCGGGGAGCCGGAAACCGCGCGACAGGTACCCGGTGCCGACGAGGACGGACGTGCGATGCGCGTCCTCGGCACGCTCGATGGGCACCGCGAACACGTCGTAATCGGCGAGCAGCTCGATGGTGCGCTCGGCGCGCCCCGCCGAGTTCGCGATGAAGATGATCGTGTCGCCCTGCTCGCGGCCGCGACGGATTTCGCCAACCCAGTCCTGCACGCGGCCGCCGAACTCCATTGCCGGCTGACAGGACACGTGCACGCGCGAACCGCTGTCCTCCTCGCCGCTGATCTCGAGGGTCTCGAGATGAACGGCGTCCGCCAGCGCGCCGTCAACCTCGTCCCATTCGATGACCAGCGACGCCGGCGGTTCGGCCCTGCCGGCCTTGACGATCGCCTCTTCGTAGCTGGCGTGGATCTGCCTGGTCAGCTTCTCGCCGTGGGCGCGGACCTCGTCCGGTTCGGATACGAGAATGACCGGCCTCTGGCCCAGGCGGAGGTAGTCGAAGATCGTCGCGGAGCGATCGCGCGACGAGTCGTCGTCGGGCCGCTCGGCGATGAGCTCCTGGAGCGGCGCTATCGACGCTTGATCGAGCGAAGCGATCGACCGCTGCGTCGCCGGGTCGTAGGCCCGGATTGACTCGATTGTGTCGCCGATGAACTCGAGGCGGACCGGCTGCTTCGCGCCGGCGGGATAGAAGTCGACGACCCCGCCGCGGATGCAGAACTCTCCCGATTCGTCGACCGGATCCTGCCGCGTGTAGCCCGCCGCGGTCAGCAGATCGCCGAGATCGACCGGGGAGATCTCCTGTCCCGGCAGCAGCGTCAGCGACACGCCGCTCAGCCGGCCGGGTGCGCTGACACGCGGCAGCAGCGCCGCCGCGGAGGCGACGATCAGCCGCGCCGGATGCGAGGTGGAGGCCAGCGCGTGCAGCGCACGCGCGCGCGCAGATGCAATGTCGAAATGCGGCGCAAGGCCGCGGTATGGATCGATTTCGTGCGACGGGAACGGCAGGACCACCCGTTCCACCTCGGCGTCCGACACGCCTTCCAGCGCGGAAAAGAAAAACCGTGCATCGTCGGTCGTGCGTTCGACATCGGCATCAGTGGGAACGACGAGGATCGTCCGGGTGCGCGTGGCGGTGGCCGCGGCAAACATCGCCTTGGCTGCGGGTGTGAGGCCGCTGACGCGGGAAACGGACGCACCAACGCCGAGGCGGCCTGCGGCCGTCTTCAGCAACGCGCGGAGCGTGAGAGAACTGGATGTATACGTCGACACGGTGAGGACGCCGGCGAGAGCCGGAACCGTTGATTATACCAATCCTCGACCCTCGATGACCGACGGGCATGCCCTGATTGCCGACAGCGTGGCTTCCGGCTTCAGCCGGAAGATTCCCGCCGATCTTCCGCCTGAAGGCGGAAGCCACGCTGTCGGCAATCAGGGCATGCCCGTCGGTCATCGAGGGTCGAGGAT
>JBOGIX010000449.1:0-9462 GCA_050744685.1 Vicinamibacterales bacterium
GCTCTGCCCGCAACCGGACGAGCATCGGTGCGGAAGCCGGCATGGATTGGGTGCGGTCCAACAACCTCGGCGATCGCGACTTCGGCCGCGCCGGCGCCTTCATCGAACTGCAGCGCGCGCTCGGCGAGAAGACGACGATTCATCCCGCGCTTCGCTACGATCGCTACTCGTCGTTCGGCGGGAGCTGGAGTCCGTCGCTGGCTGCCGTGGTCACGCTGCGCCCGGGACTCCGGGCCCGCGGGTCCGTGGGCCGGGCGTTTCGGGTGCCGACGTTCACCGAACGCTACTATCGTGATCCCGCCCACCTTGCCCGTGCCGAGCTCGCGCCCGAGCGTGCCTGGGGCCTCGAGGGCGGCGTGGACTGGACCGCCGCCGGCTGGACCGGCGGCGTCACGCCGTTCCTTCGACGCGAAGACGATGTCATCGACTGGGTCAGATCGAGCACCGAGGAGCAGTGGCGCACGGCGAACATTCGAGACGTCCGCACGCACGGCATCGAGCTGACCGTGGCGCGCGCCACCCGGAACGGCTTCGTGCGTCTCGAATACACCTGGGTACGATCGCACGCCCCGTCCCTCACGCTGCTCTCGAAGTACGTCGCGGACTACGCGCCGCACTCGTTTGCGGCTTCCGGGACGCGCCGCCTGCCCGGCGCAGTGTGGCTCGGCCTCCGCGCCGACTGCAAGGCAAAGAACGACGGCCGATCCTACTGCGGCGTGGACGCCGGCGTGAGCCGTGCGCTCGGCCGGCTCGAGCTCTTCGTCGAAGTGAGCAACCTGTTCGATGTGGACTACCAGGAAATCCCGAGCGTCGATATGCCGCCGCGCTGGGTGCTTGCGGGTCTACGCATCGCGCCGCGGTGAGCTCGCAAAGGCGCCGCGGTGAAGCCCAGAACGGGGACGCCCTGGCGCCGCAACACGCAGAAGCAATGAAGGCGCAAGACGGAGCCGCAGTGAAGCCGGAAAATGTAGCCCCGGTGAAGCCGCAAGAAAATCGCTGCGTTGAGGCCGTACAATCGCAGCCGGCCGGAAGCCGCAAGGTGTACATGATTGCCCCAAGCAGGCCGCTCGCGAGAACAAAATGGACGTCTACCTGGTTGACGGAACCTACGAGCTGTTCAGGCACTACTACGCCGTCCCCTCCGCGCGCGATCGCGACGGCAGCGAAGTCGGCGCCGTGCGTGGGGTACTGGCGTCGATTCTCGGCATGGTCAATCGCGGCGCCACCCACATCGGCGTCGCCACCGACCACGTCATCGAGTCCTTTCGCAACGATCTCTGGCCGCACTACAAGACCGGCGCCGGGATCGACCTCGACCTGCTCGCGCAGTTCGGCCTGCTCGAGGAAACGCTCTCGGCGCTGGGCGTGACCGTCTGGCCGATGGTCGAGTTCGAGGCAGACGATGCGCTGGCCGCGGCGGCGGCGCTGGCGGCCGCCGATCCGAGGGTGGACCGCGTGATCATCTGTACGCCGGATAAGGACCTGGCGCAGTCAGTCCGCGGCACGCGCGTCGTTCAACTGAACCGGCGAACGAACGCCTTCCGGGACGAGGCCGGCGTGGTGGCGAAATTCGGGGTGCCGCCGGAATCGATTCCCGACTACCTGGCACTCGTCGGCGATGCGGCCGACGGGTATCCCGGCCTGCCAGGGTGGGGCGCGAAGTCGTCTGCCGCCGTGCTCGCGCGCTACGGCCACCTGGAATCGATTCCCGGCGACTATCGCAGTTGGGGCGTGAACGCCGCCAGCCCCGGAGCGCTGTCCGCGACACTCGTGCGCGAGTGGGACCATGCGCTGCTCTTCCGCGATCTGGCGACGCTGCGCACGCACCTGCCGCTCTTCGACTCGGTGGACGCACTGCGCTGGACCGGGCCCACACCGGCTTTCCGCGAGATTGCCGACCGCCTCGATGCCGCGGTCACGCTGCCTTCGTCACCGCGGCGGTGAATTTCTCACCGGCGTCGTACGCGTGTCTCCGGCAGGAGCAGGGAGGGAGGAGAGGTCCTCGCCGAGCGGCGCAAAATACAGGTTCTCCAGATCCACCCACACGTACTTGCCCACCACCACGTAGCCGTTGCGGGTGAAGTAGTCGAGGATCTGCTGGCGCACCGGCGTCAGCGCCTCGATGCAGACGAGTGACGGCTTGAAGCGCTTGATGTCGAAGCCTTTGAGCGCCATCGGCTCGTGCAGCTCGATGTCCATCGACAAAAAGTCGATCCGGCTCACGCGTTCGGCGTCGAGCAGATCCGTCAGCGTGATGGTCGGCACCTCGCGCACCTCGCTGGGCTTGCCGAACTGCTTCACGAACGCTTCGTTCGACGAGGCCACCGACCGCATGCCGTCGAGCAGGTAGAGCTTTGCCTTGTGGTTCGAGGTGTCGGAGACGAAGAAGGGCAGGAACTTCGTGTTCGGCCGGTAGGTGGCATATTCCGCCGCGAATTCCCTCTGCGGCTCCACGGCGATCCCCGACCATCCGAGCTTCGACTCCAGGTAGTAGGTCTTGCTCGACGACTTGAAATGGTGCGCGCCGACGTCCACGAACGTACCGCCGCGCCGATCCTGGAAGAAATCGCGGATCAGCCACTCCTCCTCGCGCTCGCTGAAGTGGCCGGGGCCGTAGCGCTCACGGAAGTACGTCATTTCCGAGGCGCTCACGACCGGGTTGGCCCCGGCCGTCGGTGCGGCCGCGACCGCGGCCGGGTCCACGGAATCACCGGTCGCCACTCCCGATCGTCCCAGCAACCATCCCGCCCATCCTGCAGCCATGGTGCACACGGCGATCACCGCAACCGTGCCAGCACGCCTGCCGATCCTGTTCGATCCCTCAGTCATTCACGATCCTCTGTGTGTGCGTGCAGGGGCTGCGCGATGTGCGCGGCCGCTCCCAGCGCATACTCTTCAGCTTGACGCTCCGGCTCAACGTTTGCAAAGCTTCACCGCCGCGCGCGCGGAACCAACAGCGTTTTCCTCATTCTGTCGACCACGCTGCTCATTTATCCGCAACCGCGTCTTACCGCAAGTCCCCGACCACACACTGGAGTGCCCCATGACTGTCGATCTACGTTCGCGGTCCGCGTGTCGTCAGATCAGAGTCGTCCTCACCCTCGGCGCCCTCGCGTTGTACAGCAGCGGCGTGCCGACACAGGCGCCGCCGCCGCCTCCGCTTTCGTTCGGCGTCATGGATCTCGGGGATTTGGGCGGCGCCACCGCCGCAGCCCACGGGGTCGACGAATTCGCCGGGACGATCGTCGGCCGCGCCGAAACGCCGTCGGGTCGATACCACGCATTCGCGTTCGGCGAGGACGGCCCTGTCGATCTGGGCACGCTCGGCGGCTTGCAGAGCACCGCGCACGACGTGGAGTACGGCGTGATCGTCGGGCAGTCGCAGACGGCGTCGGGAGAAGAGCACGCGTTCGTCGCCCAAGTCTACCCGACCGGCGGACCGCTGAGGGATCTCGGCACGCTCGGCGGCACGTTCAGCGCCGCGTACGGCACTGCCTATGGCGGCGGCCCGGTGGTGGGCGCCTCGCGCACGACGGGGAACGCCCGGTTGCGCGCCTTCCAGGGGGGCGGGGCCGGACCCATCACCGCACTGCCGTTCGATTGGGGCGGCGACAGCGAAGCGCGGGCCGTGAACATCGACAATCACATCGTGGGCTACGCGTGCACGGCTGGGAATGCATCCTGCCGGGCCTTCCTGTTTGCCGGCGGCGTTGCCACCAATCTCGGCTCGCTCGGCGGCAACAGCGTGGCGACCGGCATCAACAATTCGAGCCAGATCGTCGGGACTTCGTTCATCAGCAGCACCCGCAAGCACGCGTTCCGCTATGCGGACGGGGTGATGACCGACCTTGGCACGCTCGGCGGGCAGAACAGCGAAGGCCTGGGCATCAATTTCTTCGGCGACATCGTCGGCTCGGCGCAGACCGCGTCTGGCGCCACGCACGCCTTCATCTGGCGCGGCGGGGTGATG
The DNA here is from genome assembly GCA_050744685.1 of Vicinamibacterales bacterium. GTDB lineage: Bacteria > Acidobacteriota > Vicinamibacteria > Vicinamibacterales > 2-12-FULL-66-21 > JACCXG01. The sequence continues at coordinate 3,971 of JBOGIX010000449.1, forward strand.
ACCGACCTGAACACACTGATCCCTCCGGGTTCCGGCTGGGTGCTGCAGACCGCGAACGGCATCTCCGAGGGAGGACAGATCGTCGGCACGGGAACCCGCAACGGCGTCACGCGCGCGTTCCTGCTCACGCCGCCGACGGACGTCCGCATCTGGGGCGGAGGCGTCCGCACTCAGGCGACGGGAAATTACCCGCTCCGGATAGAAGTCGGAAAGACGATGCGTGTCGTCGTGTCCGTTGAGGCATTCTCTGACTACGGCATCACGATTCATGACGGGCGGCTCACCGACACGCTGACCGGTCCCGCTGAGTTCGTCGAGATCCGCTATTTCGATGGCGGACGCGGCAGCGATGCCTGTCAGCTCACGCCGAAGGTCGTGACCTGCGATCTTGGCCTGTTCGACTCGCCGACGCTCGGTCGCGAACTCTGGTTCATCGTCAGGGCGACCGGCGCAGGGCCGTTTTCGCACCGGGCCGTCGTGACGAGCAGCGCGCCCGATCCGAATCCGTCGAACAACACGCTGATCCAGCACAACGCAGGGGTCGCACTCTCGTCGCTCACCCTCACGCCCTCGACGCTGGCGGGCGGCAAGGCGTCGTCCGCGCGCGTCACGCTCACCGGGCCGGCGACGCAGAACGACTCGGTCGTCAGGTTGATGAGCAGCCGTCCCGACATCGCGCCAGTGCCGCCATATGTCGTCGTGCCGGTCTGGGCGTCGAACAACTCGCGCGCCTTCAACATCGTGCCCGCCGTCGTGTCGGCGCCGACGCCGGTGCAGATCACCGCCACGTTCGGGCAGGTCAGCGTGACGCGGACGCTCACCGTCGTGCCGCCCGTGCTCACCAATCTGTATCTCACGCCGACGACGGTGATCGGGGGCTGCGGCACGTCCGCCGGTAGGGTCGTGTTGAGCGGCTGGGCAGGTTCATCGGGCGCCGTCGTCCAGTTGACCAACACCAATCCGAAAGCGACGGCACCAGCCAACGTCGTCGTTCCGTCGGGCACGAGCGTCAAGGCGTTCACGATTTCGACGAACGCCGTGACGAGCATTGCCGAGGGAGACGTAACGGCGAGCTACGGAGGCGTGACGAAGAAGCTGCACTTGTACGTCCGTCCGATCCGCGCGAAGACCCTCGCGCTCGCGCCCAATCCCGTCCGGGGAGGGGCGATGGTCACAGGCACCGTCACGCTCGAGTGCCCCGCGGCACCGGGAGCGATCGTCGTGGGTCTCACGAGCGGCAATCGTGCGGTCGCCGTTCCGACGGTCGCGAGCGTCACGATCCCCGCTGGCGGCACGACCGCATCGTTCGGCGTGCGAACGTCGGCGGTCAGCACCAACACCAACGTCCCGATCCATGCATGGGTGTTCGGCGTGCGCCGGACGGCGACGTTGAGCGTGCGGCCGTGAAGAGCGAGGCGGCGGAGAGATTGGAGCCTGTTGACTCGAGGCCAACTGAGGCGGAGGAGACTGGAGGCTATTGAGCGAACGGATCTATAAAACGAAGCCAACGGACGAACGAAGAAGAATAAACAAAATCCAGTTACCGATTTCGCGCCCCGCGCTTGCGAGGAATGGTGTGCTCCGTTTCAGTCCGTTGCCTTCGTTGCTTCTCCGTTTGTTAGATCCGTGTCCTCGATCGCCTCCCACTCCTCCGCCTCCGTGATCTCGATTGCCTCCCACCTTCCAACTCCGGCACTCGATTGCGCCGATGCCTCCTACTCTGGATTCGGAAGCACTCGCACATACCAGAGACGCACTCCGATTCGTTCCTGGGCGGGAAGCCACGAAAAGCGTCGGCCCGCCGACCCCGCCGTGACGAGCGCGTCGGGAATCAGCGTCAGCTCGTTCCGGCCTGCCCGGACCTGGTCGGGCCGCACCCGCAGGCGGTACGAACCGACCCGCTCGGGGTTCCACGTCAAGTCGAAGCGCGCGACGAACTGGCCGTTGAAGAGAACCGCGAGCCGCTGCTGCACGTCGGGAACGACCGGGTCCACGCGCAGCGCCAGCTCGTATGGAATGCGCTCGGGCAGCGGAATCTGCACACGCGCGCGCTCGGCCTGCGAGACGCGCACCACGACGCCATCGTCGTGTGGCGCTGACCAGCCCTCGCGATAGAACAGCCGGTCCCGCGGGCCCGTCTCGATGTTCACGTCTTCACCGAGCCGGACGGCCTCGCGGACGACGAGCCACGGCATGAAGAGATAAACAGCCGGCAGTACCACGACGGCGAACGCAGAGGCTGCTGCCGCCCACGAGATCGCCGTGCGGGAGGGTCGCGGCGGCAGCGCGTGCCGGGCGGCCCACAAGGCTTTCGCGATGACCCCCACGCGCGTGATCGCATAGCACGCCGCAACGATGTAAATCGGATACGCGTGCATCGTGAAGCGCCAGGCGTTGCCGCCGCCGATGTTCCAGGTCCACGCGTACGGCAGGAGCGACGCGAACAGCACGGCGAGCAGCAGCCGTCCGCCCGGCGTGAACGCGAGAAGCAGCAGGCCGGCCGCTGCCGACCAGACGAGGGGCGTGCGGAGCGCGTGCAGCGCCGGCGGCAGGCCCCGCCACTTGGTGGTGAACGGCTCGACGAAGATGCCGAGGAAACCGGTGTCGAATGTCGCCACCGGCCGATCCACGAACTTGGCGGCGATGTAGTCGGCCGCGGACATCGCCTGGTCCGTCGGCATTCCCTCGCCGTGCCGGTAGTACACCGTGTGGTAGTTGATGGCAATGAGCGGATCTCCCGTGCTGATCGCGCAGCTGATCAGGTACGGCGCGACGACGAGGACCGTCATGGCCGCTGCGATCGCCGTCGCCCGCAGCCGGTCGCGCCGCGGCGGTGGTCCCTCGTCGAGCGCGAGCACGAGCAGTCCGGGAACCACGAAGCTGAGCGAGGTGATGCGGGTCAGGCAGGCGGCGCCGGCGCAGAGGCCGAGGATCAGCGCGTTCGTCGCCGATGGCGCCCTGCGCACGCGCAGGAATGCCCATGCTGCGAACAGCGCCGCGGCCATGAACGTGTCGTCGCGCCAGCCATCAACCGACCACGTCACCAGCTCGTATTCGACGGCGACGAGCACCGAGGCCGCGAGCGCGGCCCACCGCGGCACGAGCGCTGCGGCGAGCAGGTAGGTGCCGATGATCGCCAGCACGGACCCCGCAGCCGACGCGAAGCTCAGTCCCACGTCCTGATCCGCGACCAGCCAGAGACACGCGCGTGTCAGCGCCAGGAACACCGGCTCGCGCACGTGCGCCTGGTAGAAGTGCTCCATTTCGCGCGCGTAGCGGAGGTAATTGATGGGGTCGCCGCCGACGTAGGGATTCGGATCGCGCGGCCAGCCCGTGTCGTAGGGGCGCAGGCGCTCGCCGAGTGGTGCGGCCGTGTGTGTCAGAAACGACGCTACGCGAGGGTGGTCGACCGTTCCGTACTTCTCGACGAGGGCATCGAGGCGCAGGAGCGCCCCATATGCGGCGACGAGAACCACGGCGAGCACCTGCGCTGCGCGGGCAAGCGGGACTCGTCGCATCCCCAGCATCCTATGCCGGACCTTCGCGGGGGGCCAATCGCTTCCACGACCCACCGCGTCTCCTCGACGCTCCCGCGTGGCGCTCGCGTTGCATCGGTCTGGCCGCGCATTCGGAAGCTCGTCGGAGTCGGGCATCCTGTTCCCACAGTGGGAACAGGTTTGCTCTGGGTGCGCGATGGCGGCGACAGGAGTGGCGCATCGACACCATGGCGACGAAACACAACAGCATCTCGCTCTCGAAGGCCGAAGACGACGAGCCGATATTCGTCTTACGGAGCCAGGATTGCCTGGCGCCCGACGTGGTGCGGCAATGGGCCGATCGGGCGGAACAGGCCGGCTGCACGACCGAGAAGGTGCGCGAGGCGCGCGAGCTGGCCGCCGCCATGGAGCAGTGGCCTCGCCGCAAGCTGCCGGACTGATCCGCGGCGCGGATAAGGCAGAGCTGTGTAATCGGTTCCAGGGACTGTCGAGTTATCAACGCGCCAGTTGCGGAGCGACGAAATTACGGCCTAAAAACGCAGGCACGCGCTGGTTGCGGGCTTGCACGATGGTGATGCAGCCTATGGGGATCGCACTGCGCTGGCGGGAAGAGCCGTTCGACTGCGAGTTCATCGGTTCGGCCGGGGGCGGCCAGCTACGCATGTATGACGAGCGGAAAATGGTTCGCCAGGAGCCGGTCCCGTCTGCCAGCGCGGCACACGACCGCGCACGGGAATTGAAGGAACAGCTCCTGTCGCCCCGCGCCAAACACGCCTGACGCGCCTCAGCGCCGCACCCACCGCCAGCACCGCAGCGCCAGGCAGAGTGCCGCGAACCACAGGCCCCTGCGCCACCACTGGACGCCCCGATCGGATCTCCGCCGCCCGCCCCGCGGACTGACACGTCGATCGGCAATCCGCCGCTCGCCGTTGCTCACGGCGCGAGACGCCCTTCGAGATCCCCCCAACCTCCAAACGCCGCTTCGGCGCGCCGCAGCTGGAAGAACACTTGCCGGCCGTCCTCGAGCCGCAGCCGCAGCCAGTCCGCCGGCCCCGCCGCGACGAACGAGACGAGCCGCGCGTGACGCGGCGCCCTGATCTCGCCGAAAACCGCACCGGTCCATCCGACGGTGATCTTGTAGATCACGTCCTTGAGGACGATCCGGTCGTCGCGGCTCACGTGGCCGCGTCCGATAAGCTTGTCCTCGCGGGCAGCCGATTGCTGCCGTTCGGGCAGACTTGCGGCGCGGGCGGGTTGTTCGGAGCCAAACGAGCTCGCGGCAGATTTCTCTCGACGCACGGTCCCTCGGTCGATGTGAATTGACAGCGTGTGGACAAATGCCCCGTGTTAGGCGCGTGGCTTCCGCCTTTCAGGCGCAATATGACCCGCACGGCACACTTTCCGGCCGAAAAGCGTGTGAATAAATCGTCCGCTGAGCGGGTGGCTTCCGCCTTCCGCCTTCGCGCGAAGCGCTTCGGCGGATATTCACACTCTCTCAGCCGGAAGCTACGTGTTGCGCTCTAGCCGAAAGCGACAAACCACTGATTTACTGGCTCTGACTGCGTGCGCACACGCCGCACACGCCGTCGGACGATCTTACCGTAGAGCCAGCGTTTCGCGTCGACGGCCTGAAAAGGCGATGCAGGGTGGAGGCGTTGTCGGTGCGGAAACGGCTACTGGAGCCTGACGTCCGCGATCTGCCAGCCAGAATCGCTCCGGGAGAGATTAAAGGTCCACTCGCGTTTGGTGAGTCGCATCACGCGCGAGCCCACCTTCGGGCGGTACGTCGCGTCGCCGGAGCAGCGTGCGTTCGCGTCCCGGCCGGTGATGGAGATGCGGCCGCAGGACATTCGAATCTGTTGCGCTTCGAGCCCGTGAAACGCGCGCTCCAGCTCCCGCTCGTCGAGCGACGGCCATACCGCCTTGGCTGCCCGGACGTCGAGCCGCTCGTACGCGCGAGTGTATTTCTCGACAGCTTGCCGTACGAGCTCGAGG
>JBOGIX010000450.1:0-4504 GCA_050744685.1 Vicinamibacterales bacterium
GACCAGGCGGCCACCTGGGTCGTCAGGCGCGACGGCGGCACGCCTCGCCGGCTGTCGGACGAGGAGCGCCGCAGCGCGCCGCTTGCCGACGGCCAGTGGGACGCGAAACGACGGCGCACGCTCGGCACCGACCGGGGCGACATCGTGATCATCGACACGGTGACGCGCAAGCGCACCGAAATCACCCGGACGACCGCCGGAGTGTCGCGGCCGCGGTGGGCCCGCAACGAGACGCACGTGACGTTCGTGCGCGACAACAATCTCTTCATCGTGCCGGTCGAAAGCGTATCGGCCGGGGCCGTCGTGCAGCTGACCGATGTGTCGGCCCGCCGCACCGATCCCCGCCTCACCGACAGCCAGAAGTTCATCAAGGAAGAAGAGCAGAAGCTCATCGAGCACCTGCGTGAGAAGAAGGAAGAGAAAGAGCGGGAGGAGGCGGAAGCGAAGAAGGAGAAGCTGCCTTCGTTCGAGCTGCTGGATCGCCAGAGCGCCGTCGACCTGATGCTGTCACCCGACGAGAAGCACGCCTACATTCTCGTCGCGGAACGGCCGCTCGGCGCAAAGAACGTCATCGTGCCGAACTACGTCACCGACACCGGCTACACGGAAGACATTCCCGGGCGTTCGAACGTCGGCGACAACCAGGATCGCCGGCTGCTCGCGGTGCTGAATCTGCAGACCGGGAAGCCGGTGTGGGCCGAGAGCGGCTTTGCTCCCGCCATTGCCGAAGCGGAGACCGCCAGGGCGGATGCGGAAAAACAGGCGGCAGACGACGCTGCGGCGGCCAAGCCTGCCGGCGAGAAGCCGGCGAGCGAAACGCCGACACCCGGACGCCGCGCCGATCGCGAGATTCGCTGGACGATGCCTGTCGTGTCAGACGATGGCCGTTACGTGGTCGCCGCGGCGCGCTCGGCGGACAACAAGGAACGCTGGTTCGTCACCCTGGATCCCGACACCGGCAGGACGCGCGTCGTCGATCGCCTGCAGGACGAGGCCTGGGTGCGCGAATCCGGTTTCGGCGGCGGCACGGTCGAGTTCCTGCCCGACAACCGCCGCATCGCCTTCCTTTCCGAGCGCGACGGCTGGATGCACCTCTACACCCTCGACGTCGCCGCGAACGACGCGAAGCCGAAACAGGTGACGACGGGGAAGTGGGAGGTGACCGGGGCGGAGATTGCCGGTGATGGGAAGAAGTTCTACATCACGACCAGTGAGGTGCATCCCGGCGAGCGTCACGTCTACACGGTGCCGATCGACGGCGGGGAGCGCACGCGGCTGACGACCATGGCCGGGGCCAATGATGCGACGGTTTCGCCGGACGACTCGATGGTCGGGCTCGTGCACTCGTACAGCAACAAGCCGCCCGAGGTTTACCTGATGCCCAACCGTCCCGGCGCCGCGGCGAGACAGGTGACGACAACGCCGACCGCGGAGTGGCGGGCGTTCAACTGGATCGATCCGAAAGTGATCACCTACACCGCCCGGGACGGGGTTGCCGTCTACGCGCGGCTGTTCACGCCGGAGATGATCGGCGCGCGCCGCGATCCGTCGCGCGCGGCGGTCGTGTTCGTCCACGGCGCGGGGTACCTGCAGAACGCACATCGCTACTGGTCGACGTACTTCCGCGAGTACATGTTTCATAATCTCCTGGCGTCGCGCGGCTACGTCGTGCTCGACGTCGACTACCGCGCGAGCGCCGGCTACGGGCGCGACTGGCGCACCGCGATCTATCGCCACATGGGCGGCAAGGACCTGGAAGACGTCGTCGACGGGGCGAAGTATCTCGTCGAGAAGGAGCAGGTGAATCCGAAACGGATCGGCGTGTATGGCGGCAGCTACGGCGGCTTCATCACGCTCATGGCCATGTTCACTACTCCCGACGTGTTCGCTGCGGGCGCCGCGCTGCGCCCGGTGACCGACTGGGCGCACTACAATCACGGCTACACGTCGAACATCCTGAACGTGCCGCAGCGCGACGCGGAGGCGTATCGCCGGAGCTCGCCGATCTACTTCGCCGAGGGATTGCAGGGGGCGCTGCTCATCTGCCACGGGATGGTCGATACGAACGTGCTCTTCCAGGATTCCGTGCGCCTCGCGCAGCGGTTGATCGAGCTCGGGAAGGACAACTGGGAGCTCGCCATGTATCCGGTCGAGAACCACGCCTTCACCGGGAACTCGAGCTGGGCGGACGAATACAAGCGCATCCTGAAGCTCTTCGAAGACAACCTGAGAAACGGGAAGGCCGCGAGGACGACCAACTGACATGACGCAGGACGAGGTACTGGGTTTATTCCGCAAATCAGGGGCTCTGCTCGAGGGACATTTCAAGCTGACGTCCGGGCTGCACAGCGACCGCTACCTGCAGAGCGCGCTCGTCCTGCAGTATCCCGAGCTGGCGTCCGCCCTGGGCAGCGCGCTTGCCGCGCGCACGCGCCACCTGCAGCCGACCGCCGTCCTGTCGCCCGCGCTCGGCGGCATCGTCATCGGCCAGGAGGTGGCCCGTGCGCTCGGGGTGCGCGCGCTGTTCGCCGAACGGCAGGAGGGGGCGTTGACGCTGCGGCGAGGGTTTACGTTGACCGATGCCGACAGGGTCCTCGTGGTCGAGGACGTGCTGACGACCGGCGGCTCGACCCGGGAAACCGCGGCGGTCGCCACTGCCGCCGGCGCGAACGTCGTCGGTGCTGCGGCGATCGTGGATCGCGGCACCGATCCCGGCCGGCTGGACCTGCCGCTGCAGGCGCTCGTGCAGCTGAACGTCCCGGCCTACGACCCCGCCTCATGCCCGCTCTGCGCTGACGGGAAGCCGGTCGTGAAGCCAGGCTCCAGAACCTGACCGCTGGAAGCTGGAAGCGGGAAGCTGGACTGGCGTTTGATGCGCACTCTGAAGTTCACCCTCCAATACGACGGCACCGCCTACGTCGGCTGGCAGCGCCAGCCGAACGGCAAGTCGATCCAGGCCGTGCTGGAAGACGCGGTCGCGCCGATCGAAGGAGGAGTGGCGACGTTGCACGGCGCCGGCAGGACCGACGCGGGCGTCCATGCGCTGGCGCAGGTCGCCTCTGCGGCGCTCTCGAATCATCTCGAGCCGCCGACGCTCGTACGCGCCCTGAACGCGGTGCTCCCCGCCGACGTGCGCGTGTTGACGATCGAGGAGATGGACTCCTCCTTTCACGCGCGGTTCAGCGCGCGCGCGAAGACGTACGAGTACCGCATCGTGAACGCGCCGATCGTGTCCGCCTTCCTCCATCGCTACGTCTGGCACGTGTCGCGGCCGCTCGACATCGAGGCGATGCGCACGGCGGCCGGCCCGCTCGTCGGCACGCACGACTTCGCCGGGTTCCAGGCGGCCGGTGCCGGCGTGGCCTCGACGGAGCGGACGATCACGGCGTTCGACATCGAGGACGGCGGCGGCTTCGACCTGCCGCTGATCCTGCGAATCACCGGCGACGGCTTCCTGCGCCACATGGTGCGCAACATCGTCGGCACGCTGGTCGAGGTCGGCGTCGGGCGCTGGGATCCGTGGCGCCTTCCGGGCGTTCTCGAGTCGTGCGATCGGTCGCAGGCAGGCCCCACCGCGCCGGCCCAGGGTCTCTTCCTCACGCATGTGGCCTATTGATCTGAACTTCCCGCCTGATAGCGTTATCCCGGGCCCCGAGCCCGAGTTCACAGTGTTTGAACTTTGCAAGACAAAGACTCGTTTTGATAGAATGACCATTTCCGCATGGCGCTCGAAGACATCCTCTCCGTCGTTCCCGCCGGGTCCGCAGAGGAGACGCTCGCCAGACAGGTGAATTTCGACCGCTTGCCCCGGCACCTGGCCGTCATCATGGACGGCAACGGCCGCTGGGCCGCGCAGCGGCACCTGCCGCGCGTCGAGGGGCACCGCGCCGGCATCGAATCGGTGCGCGAGGTGGTCGAGGGCTCGGCGCGCCTCGGCATCCGCGTCCTGACCCTCTACGCCTTCTCGGTCGAGAACTGGAAGCGCCCGGTGTCGGAAGTGTCGACGCTGATGACGCTGCTCAAGCGATACCTGCGGCTCGAGCTCAACACGCTGCTCGGCAACAACATCCGCTTCCGCGTCATCGGCCGCGCCGAGGATCTCGCGCCGGATATCCGCGCCGAGCTCGCGCTGGCCGAACAGCAGACCTCCGGCAATACGGGCATGCTGTTCAACATCGCGTTGAACTACGGCGGGCGCGCCGAAATCGTCGAGGCGGTGAAGCGGCTGGTCGAGAGCGGCGTCCCGGCGGAAGACATCGATGAGCAGCGGTTCGCCGGCTTCCTCTACACCGCCGGCCAGCCCGATCCCGATCTGCTGATTCGCACGAGCGGCGAGATGCGCGTCAGCAACTTCCTGCTCTGGCAGATCGCATACGCCGAGATCTACGTCACCGACACGCTCTGGCCGGATTTCCGCCGGCACCACCTGCTCGAAGCGATCGTCGCCTACCAGAAGCGCGAGCGGCGCTACGGCGGAATCAATCCTTCGCGCGTGGTGATCGGC
>JBOGIX010000451.1:0-6440 GCA_050744685.1 Vicinamibacterales bacterium
TCCGGCGTTGCGCAGAAGTGCGAGCGCCGCTTCGCGGTGCCAGTTGAAGTCGCCCGTCCGTTTGAGGATGGGGATGATGCCGTCGACGGCGGCGAGCTCGAGCAGCGCGTCGATCGCGCGATCGTCCAGTCGGGCGGCCAACGTGCGGAAGGCCAGGCCGGCCCGGAGTTCGGGGCCGAGACGGGCCTGCCACAGCGTCTCGTACGCGCGCAGGGTTCCCGCGTCGGTCCGATCGTGCTTCAGCGCGGCGGTCAGGGTTTCGGCGGCGAACAGGCCGCTCAACAGGCTGTAGTAGATGCCGCCGCCGGTCGTCGGCTTCGCAAGTCCGGCGGCGTCGCCGACGGCCAGTATGCGATCCGTGTAGGTCCGCTTCACCGGCCCGAGGGGCAGGATCTTCAATCGCGGGCGGATGCCGACGGTCGCGACGCCGTGTCGTCGCGCGATCGATTCGGTGTAGCGCTTGAAGCCGCCGGCCGCCCCCTCGGTGGCCATCAGGCCGATGCGGGCCATGTGCGCGTCGCCGCGCTGGAAGGGCACGAGCCACGCGAACCCGCCGGGCGCAATCTCCCGGTTCAAGTCGATCTCGACGACGGTCGCGGGCGTGAAAGCAGTCTCGATCTGCGCCGTCTGCACGTAGGCGCGCGGGATGCCCAGCCCGAGCTGCCGGTTGAAGCGATACTGCGCGCCGCACGCCAGGATGCAGACGCGCGCGCGCACCTGTTGCGGGCGCGCCCCGCTCGCCTCGACGAAGGCGCTGACGTCGCGGTCGCCGACGGCAACCTTCAGCACGCGCGCGCCGCAGACGACGGTGGCGCCGTCGTTGACGGCACGTTCGGAGAGTGCACGATCGAAGCGGCCACGATCGACGACCGCCGCGGCAATGCGACCACCGTCGACGTCGACACTGCGGCCGTCGCGCCCGTGAAACCGCGCGGTGCGGGCGACGGCGCAGATGGTGTGGCGGGGAAGCTCGAGCTCGTCGAACGCCTCGAGACCGAGCACGCCGGTGCAGTGGACCGGATCGCCGACGACGCCGTGTTCTTCGAGCACCAGCACGGCGGCGCGCTCACGGGCGAGGGCGGATGCCGCCGACAGTCCGGCCGGCCCGGCGCCGATGACCACGACATCCCACTCACGACCAGCTAAAACTTCCGCTGCCGATGCTCCCACGTGCCTCGCAGACTGATCCAGAACGACAGCAGGATCAACCGGATGTCGAGCCAGAAGGACCGCCGCTTGACGTAGACCCGATCGTAGCGGAACTTCTGCCGCCGCGTCACGTCCCGTGGCGCATAGATCTGGGCGATGCCCGTCAGACCCGGCTGGACCGCGGTGCGCTCCGCATACCCTTCCACATCTTCCATCGCCACGACGGAGCCATCGCCACGTGCTTCGATCTCTCCCGGGCGCAGCGCGCGCGGCCCCACGAAGCTCATGTCGCCCTTGAAGATATTCACGAGCTGCGGGAGCTCGTCCATCGCCGTGGCGCGCATGAAACGTCCGACCCTCGTGACTCGCGCATCCCCCGCCGAGGCCTGCAACGGGCCGTGATCGCGCTCGGCGTGCACGACCATCGAGCGAAACTTCAACACGTCGAACGTGCGGCCGTTCTGCCCCACGCGTTCCTGGCGAAAGAATACCGGACCGCCGTCCTCGAGTTTGACCAGGGCTGCGGCCACCGCCCACACGGGCGCGGACAACACGAGGCCGACACCGGCCAGAGACGCGTCGAACAGGCGCTTCATCCGGGGCGCGGGGGCGGGCGCCGGCCCGGAGAGGACACTCGTATACATGGCATGTGTGCGATCGATCATGCGGGGCCAGCTGAATTCTTCCTCGTACCGTCGCCGCGCACCATCACCGAGGCGGCGGCGCAGGTCGTCACTCGTGATGAGCTCCCGAAGCGCGTCCCGAAGCGCGGCCACGTCTCCGGGCGGAACCGTTCGCCCGGTCGAGCCATCGACGTTCACCCAGGGAACACCGGTCGCCAGGCGCGTGCTGATCACGGGCTTGCCGCGCGCCATCGCCTCGATCTGCACGAGACCGAACGCCTCTGCACGCGTCACCGACGGCAGCACGAGCAGATCGCATGCGCCATACCACGCCGACACGGCCTCATCGTCCACGTGGCCCAGGAAGAAGACGCGCGCGGCGATGCCCAGCCTGGCCGCTTTCGCTTCGAGATGCGCCCGGAGCGGACCATCTCCTACGATGACCGCGCCGACATCGACCGACTCCATCGCGCCGAGCAGCACATCGACCCCCTTGTAGGGCACCAGGCGACCGACGAAGAGCGCGAGAGGACCGTTCCACCCGGCACGCACCGCCGCGACGCTCGGGTGCGCGTCGGGCGACGAGGACGGCGTGATCTCCAGGCCGAACGGGATGACCTCGCAGCGCCGGCGATGGCTGGCGAGCGCGTCGGCATGCGCCACGAGCGGCGGCGACGACACGGCAATACGCGCCGCGCACCGGAGCGGCACCGCAAGAAAGGGCGCGTAGAACAGCTTGTAGCGCCACCGCGGGCGGATCACGTCGCTGTGATACCAGACGATGAGCCGATGCGGCGGACGCGCGAGCGCATACGCGAGCAGCGCCATCGGGTTCGGCTCGTGCAGCACCAGGATGTCCGTCTCGAGCCGCCGCAGGAACGAAATGAGTCCGGGCGCGAGCCACACAGATCCGACTCTGAGGATCGATCCCGCCCGGGTGACGGGCACACCGTTGACGACGTCGTGCGCCGTTTGGCGCGCGGTGCCCGCGACCAGCGCGCGACTGTCGATGCCGCGCGCCCGCTCGCCCTCACAGAGGGACTGCAGCACCCGTTCCATTCCGCCGGCGACGGGTGGATAGAACTTGCCAAGATGCGTGATCCTCATCGCGTCGGCCCGTTCCGGCGCGCGAGCACCTCCGCGTAGACGGGAATGACGCCGCGGACGTGGTGGTCCCAGGTCAACGCGGCGGCGCGAGCGCGGCGCGCGGCCGCCCGCGCCCCGGTGGGATCGCCGGCCGAGAGCACGCGCTCGACGGCTTCGACCCATTCGGGCAGCGCGTCGGGCCTGACGCAGGTGGCGAGGCCGCCGCCCGATTCGCGCAGCGCCGGGATATCGCTCGCGACGACCGGCTTGCCGGCCGCGAACGCCTCGATCACCGGCAGCCCGAAGCCCTCGCGATCGGACGTGAGCAGCAACAGGTCGCACCGTTCGTACACCGCCCGGAGCACGTCGCGGTCGAGGAACGGCAGCTCGACGATGTCGTTGACGGCAAGCTCCTGAATCGAGCGGCGCGTCTCGGGACGGAAGGGCGACCCGACCCGCACCAGCCGCACCCAGTGCCCACGTTTCCGCAGCGTCGCCACGATCTCGATCAGCCGATCGAGCCGCTTGCGAGGAATATCGTTCCCGACGTGCAGCAGGTCGAACACGCCACGCTGCGCCGGATACAGCGCCGCCGCTCTGGCACGTGCGTCGGCGGACGACTCGGCCAGAAACGCCGGATCGATCCCGTTCGGCACGACGCGCACGCGCGCGGGATCGACGAACTCGAGCGCTACGAGCTCGTCGCATGCCGCAGCGCTGCCGCAAACGACGATCTCCGCGCGCCGCAACCCGCGGAGTATCCGGCGCGCCATCGCGCGAAACCACCAGGGCCGCGGATCGTCGCCATTCGTGATCAGGCTGCGAAACGCATCCACGTCGTGGAGCGTGACGAGGGTGGAGCGGGCAGGCAGGGCAAGCGCAAGCTGCGCGTAGCTGTGATCGACGATGTGGTAGAGGTCGAACCGTTGGGCGACGTCGCGCCGGATCCGCCGCGGATACAGCACCATCCGGTTCAGCACTCGATCCGCGAAGAATGCCGGGCGCGATCGGACGAGCGGTCCTCTGGCGACGAACCGTCGGAGAGGATGATGAATCGCGGTGACCTGGAGCCCCGGCGCAAACATCGGCACGCGAGAAGTCAGCAGGGCCCCCATCTGATCCATGCTGGGCCAGCCTTCCTCCGCCATGTCGTGGAGGACGGCCAGTGTACCAGTAGGCCCATCATGTCGGTCGACTGCCAACGGTCGCTCCACCACCGGCGATAACGCGTCACTCATCGGTCAACAGCAGCGAGGCGAGACGATCGAAAACCTCGTCGCTCCTGAATCGCTGCCTCACGGCCATGGCACCGGCGGCGCCACGCCGCTGTGCTTCGTCGGGCCGATCGAGGACATCGCGTAATGCCGCGGCCAGCCCCTCCGGATCACCCGGCGGCACGCTCCATCCCGTCATCCCGTCGCGGACGGTCTCGACGAGGCCGCCAACCGCGGATGCGACCACCGGCGTGCCGCAGGCCAGCGCTTCGAGCACCGAGAACCCGAGCCCTTCGGCGCGGCTGGCCTGCACCGCCACGTCAGCGGCCATGTAGTCGAGCGCCAGATCCCCGCGCGGATCCGAAGCATCGGTGGCGATGGTGCGAGCCCCAACGCCGCGCTGCCCGGCGTGCGCGAGAAACTCGCGATAGCCGCCGCTGCGGTGCAACAGGTGCACGTCCCGGCCTTCACGCACGAGCATCGCGAAGGCCTCGATCAGCGTCGACGTGTCCTTCTCGGGCGCGACCCGGCTGCTGCTGAAGATTATGCCGCCGGTGGCGGGCAGCCCGCGCCGCACGCGCGCACGCGCGCGGTCCGTCAGCGGCGCGAAGCGGCGCGTGTCGACACCGTACACGGGAACGATCTCCACCCGTGCATGCCGCGAGTATCGGCGGACGACCTGCTCCAGGTATTCGCTGAGCACGACATATCCTCGCCCGAGGATGCCGTTCAGCCGCGCAATCAGGTTGATGCCCGCCAGCGTGACGGCCGAGAACGGCTGCCCCGCGGCTCGCCTCGTCTCGTAGTATTCGGCCACCGGGCTGCAGACCAGCATCCAGCAGCGCGCACCGCGGAGTCGGGCGGCCACGTTCGCCGCCAGCGCCGCGATCCCATAGCCCTGCACGAGGACGACGTCGCTCGACCTGGCGGTGATGAGCCTCCGAAGCACGAGCCACGCGAACGCGAGACGCCCTGCGCCGGCGATCTCGGCCGGCACCTGTGTCGGCTGACTGATCGCACGGCCGCCTGGAATCGCGCGGGCCAGGACCGACAGCGGCACGCGCGCCGCGAGCCCCTCGACGAGCCGCGCATCGGTGCCGCTCTCGACGATGAACCGGACGGTCGGACGCTGGCTTCCGCCTTCAAAGCGTGTCAATGAATCCTGGGCGTATGAATCGCGGGCAAATGAATCGCGGGCGAATGGTGTGGCTTCCGCCTTCAGGCGGAAGGATCGCGCGGGGTTCTTCCGGCTAAAGCCGGAAGCCACACCCTTGTTCACATGATCTTCAGGCGCATTCACAGGCTCTTCCGGCGGCAGATCGCGGCGCTCGCTCATCGCGGCTTCTCGGCGACGGTGAACGAGTGCAGCCCGAACGGCCGGAGCCACCGAGTGTGCGCAGCCACGAGAATGGGCGGACGTCCTGGGAACGGCAGATAGTGACCGGAGCTGTCCGTGGACACGAGACGAAGTCCAGCCGCGCGCACCCAGCGGCGCACCACGGGCGCCACGAGAAAGTGGTTGATCGGCTGCCCTTCCTCGGTGAACCGCCTTCCCGTCGCCCTCAGGTATCCCCGATACGCCCCCATCGGCCCCAGGTAATTCGGCGTCGTCAGGAACAGCCGTCCCCCTGCGCACAGCACTCGCGCGAGCTCGCGCAGCGCGGCGCGCGGATCCGGAACGTGCTCGATCGTCTCGCAGCTGATGACCGTGTCCATGGACCCGGACGGCAGCGCGATCGCCTGCGCATCGGCCTGCATCACCGTTACGTGCCCGGGCGCTCGCGCACGAACGAGCCGCTCGCGCGCCAGCTTCACGGCGCTCATCGAGAAGTCGGCCGCAACGTACACTGCGGGCCGCGAGCGCGCGGCGCACCAGGCCGCCAACTCGCCGCGGCCGCAGGCAATCTCGAGCACGCGCCGGCCATCGAGATCGCGCGCGGGATCGAGTGCGCGCTGCACGTGCCGGTGCCACGGCGTGTCGAGCGCATCGCTGCCCGACACGCGGTCGTGCCACGCATCGTAGTCAGTTCGCGGCCGGGACATGACGTGAGCGAGCCGCCTCGTAGGCCGCTTCGAATGCTGCGGCGGTGTGCGTCCATGTGTAGCGCGTGCTGGCGGCACGGTGCGCTTCCCTGCCAAGCGATTCGCGAAGCGCCGGTTGATCGATGAGACGGGCGATCGCACCCTCGAGTGCCTTCGCGTCTGCCGGTGGGACCAGGAGACCCGTCCGCTCGTGCTCGACGACGTCCTGCATGCCGGCGGTGCGCGTGGTCACGACGGGCAACCCGCTCCACATCGCCTCGACGAGCGTGAGCGGCGTACCTTCGAACAGGCTCGGCAGCAGGAACAGGTCGGCGTCGGCCATGGC
>JBOGIX010000452.1:0-5505 GCA_050744685.1 Vicinamibacterales bacterium
GTCCTCTCCACGCGACCGCTGCGATCGGTGCTGTCTCCCGAGCAGGCCGCGGCGCTCGCGTTCGGCACGAGTCCCGATGGCGCCGAAATGGGTCCCGACGACTTCGCGACCACCGGCCCCGTGTCGTTCGCGATCGACATCCCGGCGGGCGGCAACGCCGTCGAGCTGCAGGCCCAGGCCGTGCTCGGCCACGATCGCAACGCCGTCGTTCGTGTGATGCTCTCGGACCGCCCGGAAGGCAACTCGCGTGATGCGCAGCAGCGTGTGCTCCTCGGCGATCCGCGGTCTGCCGGCTACCGGCGGTTTCGCGAGAACATGGCCCAATACGCCTCGCTGCTCCCGCCGAACTCGCACGGCGAGGCCAACCCCGCAGACAAGGATCCCGTTCCGGCGCCGTTCGACAACACCTACAACAGCCCCGAGCACGACGCGTTCGTGCTGAAGGTCAAGTACCAGCGCAGCGACGCGTTCTTCACCGAGAACATGGTCGACGGCGCCGATCGGGCGAGACTCGAGCACGCGTGGAACGACCTGTTCGGCTCGTGGCCCTATCACGATGCCTATCTCGGCATGCTCGCCGAGCACTTCGGGATCGAGCTGAAGGGCCGCAAGACCCAGGACCTCGATGCCGCCGCGATCGCCGCCTTGCCGGCGGCCTCGAGGCCACATGTCACGGCGCTTCGCGCGCATTACGACAAGGTCATGAAAGCGATGACCCTCGCCGAGCCCGCGCACGTCGCCGACGCGCTCGACTTTGCCAGCCGCGCCTGGCGTCGTCCGCTCACCGACGCGGAGAAAAAGCGCCTGCGGGCGTTCTACCAGCGCGCGCGCACCGCGAATCAACTCGATCACGACGATGCGATACGGGCCGTGCTGGCGCGGGTGCTGGTGTCGCCGGCGTTTCTGTATCGCGTGGAGACCGTGGCGGCGGGTCCGGAAAAGACGCTCGACGGATGGGAGCTCGCCAGCCGCATGAGCTTCTTTCTCTGGTCCTCGATCCCGGACGACGAGCTGCGCCGCGCGGCCGCCGCCGGCGAGCTGAGCAAGCCAGCGCTCCTTGCCAAACAAGTGCAGCGCATGACTGCGGATCCGAAGGCGCGCCGGCTTGCGACCGAGTTCTTCGGGCAGTGGCTCGGCTTCTATCACTTCGACCAGTACCGTGGTGTCGATACGGGCCGCTTTCCCGAGTTCACAGATGAGGTGCGGTCGGCGATGTACGACGAGGCCGTCTCCACTTTCGAGTACATCGTCCGCCAGGGACGGCCGGTGAAGGAAATCCTGCACGCGGATTACACGTTCCTGAACCAGCCGCTCGCGAAGTTCTACGGCATCGAGCGGGAAATCCCGTCGAACGACAAGGTGGTGAGAGTGGACGGCGCCGGTGCGTTCGATCGCGGCGGCGCGCTGCGACTGGGATCGGTGTTGACGACCACGTCGGCGCCGCTGCGAACGAGCCCGGTGAAGCGCGGCGACTGGGTGCTCCGGCGGGTGCTCGGCAAGCCGACGCCCCCGCCGCCCGCCGACGCCGGCACATTGCCCGGCGACGACAAGTCGTTCAACGGCCTGACGCTGCGCGAGCGGCTGAACGAGCACAAGCGCAACGCCAGCTGTGCGGCCTGCCATCTCCGCATCGATCCGCTGGGCTTCCCGCTCGAGGGTTTCGACGCCGTCGGCCGGTCGCGCGACACGTACGCCGACGGCAAACCCGTGGACGTCACTGGCGAGTTCGCTGACAAACGGACGATTGTCGGCGCCGAAGGCCTGCTGCAGTACTTGCAGTCGCAGGATCAGCAGGTGATGACCACGCTTTCGAGGAAGATGCTCGGATACGCGCTCGGCCGCACGATCCTGGCGTCCGACCGCCCGCTGCTCCGCGAGATGACCGCCGCCGGTGCGAACGCGACGTTCGCCGACCTCGCGATCAAGATCGTGACGAGCCGTCAGTTCCGCACCCGCGCCGGCGATGAAGCCGTCCCGGCGGAGGCGATCACCACGCCGGCAGCAACCACGGCGGGCACCCAGACGCCAGGCGCTACGGGCGCGCCCGCCGACGCGGAGCAGGGCAAGGGGCCCCGCGAGCGGCCGCGTAAGGGAGTCCGAGGGGCGAAGCCCCTCGGATCTAGTTCGACAGCAGGTGGCAGATGAGCATCACCGATCAGGACCTCCGGCACACATCCCGTCGTCATTTCCTGCGCGGCATGGGCGTCGCGCTCACCCTGCCGTGGATGGAATCGCTGCCGCTCCTCGGGCAGGCCGCCGGGCCCGTCAAGGCCGGCACGCCGCCGCTGCGGCTGGGCATCGTGTTCTTCTCGAACGGCGTCGAGCCGGCGCACTGGTGGGCGAAGGGCGCCGGGGCGAACATGGACATCGGTCCCGCCCTGCAGCCGATGCTGCCGCACCGCGAGGAGATGCTCTTCATCAAGGGCCTCTACAACCAGACGGCCGCCGCATCGACCAGCCCGCATCTCGGACGCATGAACGTGCTGTCGGGCACGCCGGTCAGCCTCGACCCGAAGGTGATCCGCGTCGGCACGTCGATGGACCAGATCCTGGCCGCGCAGGTCGGCAGCCGCACGTCGCTCCCGAGCCTCGTGCTCGGCATCGAGCCCAACGAGCTGCGGCTCGAAGACGGGTTGTCCATGATCTATGGCTCCAGCCTGTCGTGGGTGTCGCCCACCAAGCCGGCAACCAAGGAGCTGTATCCCTCGCGCACGTTCGACCGCCTCGTGGGCGATGGCAGCGGCCGTAAGCTCGATCGCAGCATCCTCGACGAGGTGCGGCAGGACTCGCAGAGCCTGCGCCCGCGGATCAGCCGGGCCGACAACCTGAAGCTGACCGAATACTTCGAATCGATCCGCGACATCGAGACGCGCATCGAGCGGGCCTCGAAGGAGGAGCGCCTCGAGGGCTGGCGGCCGACGCTGGACAAGCCCGACATGCCGCGACCGGCTGCCGAGCTGCCGCAGAACGTGCCCGATCACATGCGGCTCATGCTCGACCTGATCGTGCTGGCCTTCCAGATGGACAAGACGCGCATCGCGACGGTCATGCTCAACAACGATCTGTCGCAGATGAATTTCAAGTTCCTGGAGGGCGTGCAGGGAGCGCTGCACCTGGATCTCACCCACAACGGGCGCGCGGCCGACAAGGAAGCGATGTACCTGAAGACCAACCAGTTCCACATCGCGCAGTTCGCCTACCTCACGCAGCGCATGAAGGAGATCAGGGAAGGGGACGGTACGCTGCTCGACAACTCGATTCTCATGTGCGCCTCCAGCCTGTTCGACGGCGACGCCCACGGCGCCGAGCAGCTGCCCATCCTGCTCACCGGCAAGGGCGGCGGCACGATTCGTCCCGGCCGCGTGCTCGACTATCTCGACAAGGGAGACGAGAACCGCAAGGCGTGCAGCCTGCACCTGTCGCTGATGGATCGCATGGGGGTCACGCTCGAACGCTTCGGCGACGCGACGACGCGCCTGCAGGAGTTGGGATAGCGCAGCCTGCGGTTTCAGGGGGCAGAGAAAGCGCGGAACTGGGGAACTGGGGAAGTAAGGAACTGGAAACTGAACCAAGAACCGACTGGAAACTGGAAACCGGCAACTGGAAACTGAGTCGAACCGCTAGCGCCCCGCCTGGCAATCCTCATACGCCGGATTGTTCGGCGCATCGAGTGGATGCGGTCCGCGCACCTTGCGCGAGGGGTCGACCGATGCCAGGCGCTTGTTCACGAACAGCACCTCGTACGCCCAGCTCGGGAACGGCTGCAGATCGTCGACGCAGCTCGCGTTGTTGAAGTGGATGTGCGCGATCTCGAAGAACTGCTTCAGCCGCTGGACCACGTGGAGGTACTTGTCGTGATGGTCGAGCCACTGGAAATCCTTCTCGTATAACCAGTGGAACTCGATGGCCATCTGGTCGATCCGCTGCAGCGTCTCGTCGGGGGCGAAGAGCAGCGAATCCCATTCCGCGCCTTCGACATCGAGCTTGATCACCAGGCGTTTCGCGCCATCGCCGTTCTTCGCGATCTGGCTCGTCATGGTGTCGAACCGTCGCCCTTCCGATCTCCTGGCCGTCTCGGCGACGCATTCCTCGTGAAAGATCGCGCTGCCGCCCGGGCACGACGTTCGTGTCGTGTCGAAGCAGTCGTACTGGTGCACGGTCAGCCCGAACCTGGTCGAGACGTCGCAGCCCCACTTGTCGTAGCCGGCGATGCCGTACGAGTAGGCGGAGCGGACGTCGTCCAGCAGGTTGCCGCACATCAGGTAGCCGCCATCATAGGCCTCGCCGAATCGTTCGAGCTGGCAATTGTTCAGCGAGACGGGCTGAAGCAGGTCGAACAGCGCCTGGCGCTTCGCGGGAATCGTCTGTGGCGGCCGCCTTGGCGGATCCTGGTGGGATACGGCGGCGGCCCGAGCCTGGCGGCTCCTGTAGACCTTCAGCTGATTCCGCGCCACCGCGCCAAGGGCGGCGAGGGTGACGATAGTGATAGCTGCGGCAATCCAGCGACGTCGGCTCACGGTTCCAGCCTACCATCCGGGCGCTGGCGGCACGCGGGCTGCCGCCCGATGCGGTTTCCGCGGTGCCGTGTGCGTGTCCGGGCGGGCGGCTTATTCCGTTCTGCGGCTCGCCACGACAACTTTGTACTCGTTGTACCGGCGAGCCGGATAACGGACCATGCGCGCCACGGGGAGTCCGAGGGGCGAAGCCCCTCGGATCTACTTCGGATCGGCAGGCGAGGGCGGCAAGGCGCCGAGCATCGATTCGTCCGGCGGCACCACGAGCAACACCCGGGCGCCGACGTCGGTCCAGAGCTCGCCGTGATCGGTGCCGGCGTTCGCGTGGATGAAATCGCCGGGACCCAGCCGCCGGCCGAGCGTGATCACGGATCCCGAGATGATGTAGCACTCCTCGTCGCCATCGTGATGGTGCGCGGGAAAGCGGGTGCCGGGCTCGACATCGAGCAGGAGCGTCGCGTAGCCCTTCCTCCGGTTCACCGACAGGACCTTCATGCGGATGCCGGGCACGGGGTAGGGCAGCCAGTCGTCGTCGCGGTCGAAGCGGAACGCGAACCCCTCGGGCACGGCGGCCGGCGCCGAGATCGCGGCCATGATGCGGCTCCTGACGATCGGCCTCGGTTCGGGACCGCTCGCAAGTGTGGCGAGGGCAAGCGTCAGCTCGTCGTCGAACTCCACGATGTCGTCAGGATCTACCGTCATGACTCGATGTATCTGCCTTTCAGGTATTCACGCAAGGTCTGCACTCCCCGGCGGATCCGCGTCTTGATCGTTCCGAGCGGAATGCCGTGGCGCTCGGCCAGCTCCGAGTGCGTGAATCCCTGGAAGTACGCCTGCTCGATCAAATCCCGTTCGTCGGGCGGCAAGGCCGCGAGGCCGCGCCGGATGTCGATGTGCTGCTCGCCGCGGGGGCCGGGTCCCTGGAGAGCGGGCGCGCCCGGTTCGGCGGCAGCCGAGTCGTGTGCGGCCGCACGCACCGCGCCGGCGCGCA
>JBOGIX010000453.1:0-4157 GCA_050744685.1 Vicinamibacterales bacterium
GCCAAGCTCGTCGAGCACGTCGTTGAGGAACTCGAGGAGCTCGACGGCAAGAGCGCGCATCGGGACCTCCGCGCGCTTGCCGAAGTCGATCAGCTTGCCATCGAGGCCCCACCTCGCCGCCCGCCACTTGTTCTCTTCGATCAACGCGCGCCGGTAGAGGCGGAAGCCCTGATTGCGGGTATACAGCTTGTGCAGCTTGACGACGATCGCCTGGCACAGGGCAGCGATCATCACCGCCGTTTCGGGCCGGCTGGGGACATCGCACACGCGGAACTCCAGCGTACCGAACGCCGGGTGCGGCCGGACGTCCCACCAGATCTTCTTGCCGTCGTCGATGCAATGCAGGTCGACGAGCATCTGGACGTAACTCTCGTATTCGCTCCACGAGCCGAAGTGATCCGGCACGCCGGTGCGCGGGAACCTGCGGAACACCGTGGTGCGATACGACTTCAGGCCGGTGTCCCGGCCCATCCAGAACGGCGAGTTGGTCGAGAGCGCGAGCAGATGGGGAAGGAAATACCGCGCCTGGTTCATCAGATCGATCATCGTCTGCCGATCCGGCACGGCGACGTGCACGTGCAGGCCGAAGATGAGCAGCGACCGCGCCAGCTGCTGCAGCTCCTCGACGATGCTGTCGTAGCGGACGCCGGGGGAGAGCACCTGATCCTTCCAGTGCGAGAACGGGTGCGTGCCGGCCGCGGCAACCGCGAGGCCGACGCGTTCGGCCGCATTCGTGAGCTCGCGGCGGGTGCGGAAGATCTCTTCGCGCAGTTCCGAGACGTCGCCGCAGATCTTGGTGCCGACCTCGACGATCGACTGGTGCAGCTCGCGCTTGATCTGCTCGCCGAGCACCGGCACGCCAGAGGCGAGCAGCTCGCTGACGTGCGAGCGCAGCTCCCACGTCTGCGGATCGACGATCTGGAATTCCTCCTCGACGCCGACCGTGAACCGGTGCGACATGGTTTCCAGATCATGCATCACGACGTTGACAGTTGCCAGTAACCAGTTGCCAGTTGCCGGTTACCAAAATGTTTGCTGGCAACCAGTCACCAGCTGGCTACCAGGCAAAGCCCACTGGAAACTGGAAACTGGCAACCGGAACCTGATCCGCATCGAGCCTCGTGCGCGATCCCGCCAACGAGGCGTACAATCGGACCATGAGCCTGTTGTGGTTCCGCCGGTCCAAACGCGCCGGAGAGAAACAGGAGCCCGACGCAGCCGCGGAGGTCGAGGCGCCGGCGTCGCCGCAGGCACGCCTGCCGCTTCGCATCCGCAACCTGCTGCTGCTGAACCTCGAGCCGGCGGATGGCGCGGATCAGATCGAGTCGGCGCCGCCGCTCGGCGCGCGCGCGGACGTCGTGAAGGCCATCCGCACGGCCGTACCCGGCATCGAGTTCGACGCCGGACGTGGTGACCTCGCCACATCGGATGGACGAGTCACGATCGATCTCGGCCCCGACGATACCGTCCACGCCGCGGTGGCGGCCGCCGAAGGAGACGCCGGGATCGAGATGCTGCGCGGGCTGCTGCAGCAGTGCCACTGGCGGGCCTACTCGCCGAAGGCCGGAGTCTTCATCACGCCGGAGTCCCTCGACCTGTTCGCGCTGCCGGAAGACGGCCGTCGCGGCACCCCCGCGTGACCACTTCCCCCGTCCTACTTCCCCAGTCCTACTTCCCCAGTTCCTTACTTCCCCGGTTTCTTACTTCAAGTTCTCTTTGATCAGATCGGTGTTGATGGCGAAGGCGGCCTCCGCCCCTTCTGATGCGGCCACGACCGCCCACTGCACCGCGCGCGAGGCGTCGCCGCACACGTAGAGCCCGGGCAGATGCGTCGTCTCGTACTTCCCTGTGCGGACGGTGCCCTTGTCGTT
The DNA here is from genome assembly GCA_050744685.1 of Vicinamibacterales bacterium. Lineage (GTDB taxonomy): Bacteria > Acidobacteriota > Vicinamibacteria > Vicinamibacterales > 2-12-FULL-66-21 > JACCXG01. The sequence continues at coordinate 1,872 of JBOGIX010000453.1, forward strand.
GAACTCACAACCCAGCCGCGACAACAGATCGGACCGCTGATACTGCCCCGTCGAGAAGAAGACCACGCGCCGCGGCAGCGTGGCGCCGTCGCGGAACACGATTTGCGAGAGCAGGCCGTCGCGCCCTTCGAGCCGCGCCACGCGCTCCTCGCGAATCGCAATGCGGTTCCGCGCGAGCCTCGCCACTCCGTCGGCATCGATCCCGGAGGGGCCATCGGTGCACAGCACCAGGTCCGAGCTCCAGGCAGTCATTTCGAGCGCGACTCCGAACCCCCGTATGCCGCTGCCGTAGATGGCCATCGGCTGATCGCGCCATTCCCAGCCATCGCAGTACGGACAATGAAACACGCTCGTGCCGTACAGCTCCTTGAAGCCGGGGATGTCGGGCAGGTTGTCGACGACGCCGGTGGCAAGGAGCAGCTTGCGCGAGAGGTACTCCGCGCCGGTTCCAAGCGCCACCGAGAACTTGCCCGTCGGCAGGCACCGCGCGGAAACGGCTTCGCCGTCGACCACCTTCACCGTGTCGTACTGCGCGAGGTCCTTTCGCGCGTGCTGCAGGAACGTCGCCGGCGCGATGCCGTCGCGGGTGAGGTAGCCGTGCAGCGCCAGGGAACGCGCGTTGCGCGGCTTGCCGTGGTCGACGACCAGCACCGATCGGCGGCAGCGACCCAGCATCAACGCGGCGCTCAACCCTGCGGGGCCGGCGCCCACGATCACGACGTCCACCGCGTCGAGCGTCGGGGCCGACGTCACGACGCGTGGCTCGGGCGTGGCGCTTCGGAGCGGGCGAGCAGGGTGTCGAACCGCGGATCGGCGCGCAGCGCGTCGAGGTCCTTGTCGCGGTGCATGCGCGCGGCGGTCAGCGCCGGAAGGCGCGCCGCCACACGCTCCAGCGAGTCGTAGGCGGCATCGAGGTCGCCGGACATGGCGTGCGCCGCGGCGATGTAATACCGGGTGTAGGGATCGTCGGCCCCCTTGGCCACGAGACGGTCGAACAGCTTCGTGGCGCGCTGGAAATGGGTGGTCGCGGCAGCCAGGCGACCGGCGCGCTGATGTGCCGCGCCCATCTTGACGTTGATCTCGATCGCCGTGCGCTCCTTGAGCGCGTGATCGCTCGAGGCCACGAACGAGAGCCCTCGATCGTACTCGCGCAGCGCATCCTCGTAGCGGCCCTGAAGGTAGAAGACGTACCCGAGCCGCGCGTTCGCCCCGACGACCTGCAGGCCGGCATTGCCGGAGATGTACTGATCCTGCAACTCGACCGCGCGGCGGCAGACCTCCTCCGCCCGCTCGAACTGCCCTTCCCACGCGAGCAGAAGCCCGAGCTGCAGATAGGAGTACCCCGCCTCCGGGTTCAGCTCGATGGCGCGTTCGAACTCCGGAATGGCCGCGGCAAAGTCTCCGCGCCCGACCCAGTAGGCCCGCGCGAGCGCCTGCCGCGCCTGGCCGCTGTCCGGGTCCAGGCGGATGGCCTCCGTGATGGCCACGATGGCTTCGTCGACCCGCCCGAGGTTGAGGAGCGCGCTGCCGAGAAACATATGCCCGTCGGCGAGCTCCGGATCGATGGCCAGCGCGCGGCGCTCGATCTCGATCGCCTTCTCCACGAGATCCCGCAGGCTGAGAAAGGCCCCCTTGAGGCTGTAGGCGCCGCCGAGCGCCGCCCACGCCAGCGCGTACTCCGGATCGTGTTCCGTCGCGCGCTCGAAGGCGGCGATCGCCCGCTCGATCGAGTCGCGGCTCGCCAGGCGGAGGTTCATCATCCCGCGCGCGAAGCTCTCATAGGCCTCGACCGACTTCGTCTCGCGCTTCTCGATGCCCGCGACCTCCGTGCCGCGCAACACCAGGTTGAGCCCCTGGCTGAGCTCGTAGACGATCTTGTCCTGCAGCGCGAAGATGTCCCCGACGCGGCCGTCGACCTTCACGGTGCGCCGAACGGTGCCGGTGGCGACGTCGAGAAAGTTCGCCGTGATCCGCACGAGCTCGCCGAGTCGCTGGAAGCCGCCGACGACGACCCAGGTCGCGCCGAGGCGCCGGCCGATGTCGATGGCGAGGGACTCATCGAGGTGCGTACCTGACGACAGGTTGCGCAGCGCGTCGTAGACGCGGGCGCGGCCGATGACGGTGAGGCCGGGAATGTTCGTGAGATCGGAGCTGACGGTCTCGGCGATGCCGGTGCCGATCCAGTCGTCGGCCGGCTCGCGCGTGATGTTGGCGAACGTCATCACCGCCACCGATCGCTCGATCGCCTGGCTGCCCGCACCGGCGCTCACCCGGCTCGTGCTCGAT
>JBOGIX010000454.1:0-4182 GCA_050744685.1 Vicinamibacterales bacterium
CCCCTACACGCTCGCTCCCGCCTTCGCCAAGGCTTCGGCGGGCAGGCGCGTCGTTGGCCGTTTCGCTCCGCTCCCGCCTCCGCTAAAGCTCTGGCGGGCCGCCGTGGCCTTGGCGGAGGCCGGCCGGCTTGTCCGTCGTAGCTTCAGCGAAGGCAGACACGCAAAACTGCAAGCCCGGCCACCGAAACGTGAGCTGCGCCAAGGTGTGCGCGGGGCGGGGCGCGGCGAGAGTACGCGCTGCAATGTGCTGCCGCTGAGGCGGTTACGCTGGATTGGCAGACGCGCGAGCTCATCCGGCACCGGCCTTGCGACGACAAGCCGCGGAGGTCCGAACATCATGATCGCAGCAGTGTCATTCGTACTCATCGGCGTCGTGGGGATCCTGTTCGTTCGCAAGCGTGAGGCGCGGAAGCGGTCGGCGGCAGGCGCACGGTAATCCGCCGCAAGGTGGCCCCCTGGTGCCGATAGGGCCGCTCGCGAGGAAGAGTAACGTCCTGTCGAACCCTTTCCGTCACCGCTCCCGGGCGCGACTCGCGCGGAACAGGTCGTCCGCTGACGACAGCACGATCCGCCGCAGCCGTTCGGGATAGTCCTGCGACAACTTCTCCACAAACGATCTCACCTTGTGCGCGGCGCTCGCGGACCGGTGTCCGCTGAGCGTCGCGTCCATCCAGCGCTTCGGAAAGAAGATGTCGCCGGTGCGCTGAATCTCCAGCAGGAGCTCGAGGCTGGGATCGATGTACCGTTCCGCATCCGCCGCCCGCAGCGGATGATGGAGATAGCCAACCCCCTGCAGCACCCAGGTTTCCCGGCGCCGGTTGGCCACGTCGCGCAGCCGTTCGAAGAACGTGTTGCGGATCGCCGCGTCCGCAGACAGCGCCGGCATCACGAACTCGAACTGCGCCTTCCGATCAGGGTTCTGGATGCGCGCCAGCTGCTCGTCGAGGATCCGTTTCCACCCAGGTACTTCGCGGACGGCGAGCTCGAGGGCGAGCGTGATGTAGTCCGGCTCTGCCAACGTGAGCCCGGGGACGATTTCCTTCTTGCGCCACACCCGCTCCAGCCACCCGGTGGTGCCAGGCGTGCGCGCGGTGTCGCGCAGCGCGTTGAACCACGCGGCCTTGAGGCTCGCGCCCTTCGCCGCCGCGAGCCCGCTCCGCAGCAGCGTCTCGAGCGCCGGCGCGCGGGCCTCCCGCTCCTCCGGCTGCAGGAACGTCCAGAACAGATGTTGAGTGTACGAGAGCAGGCGCTGCACCGTCAGCTCGTCCGCCTCGCGTGGCAGGGCGGCGACGAGCGTGTCGTACATCCCTGACGGCGTGATGCGCGCGTCGAGCATCTCCTCCCACAAGGTGACGAGCGCCGCGCCGCGTGTCAACGGATCCGGTACATCGGCAAGGTGCGCGAGCAGATATGCACGGCTCCGCGCGTCGAGCACGAAGTCCCCGTAGCCGATCCCGCCTCCTGTCGGCAGCACGAACACTGGGTCTTGCGCCGCACGCTGGAACGCCTGCACCTCCGTCACCGGCGTGGATGCCGCGATGGCGTGCGACTCGGTCTTTCGCGGATAGGCGACGAGCACCTTCAGGCGCTGCGACCAGACGAGCCCCCGCTCCGTCTCCGGATCGCGTTGCACCAGCGTCAGGCTTCGATCCGCGTCGTCCTTCAGGCGAACCTCGACGATCGGGCGGCCTGCTTCCTCCACCCACGCGCGGCTCCAGGCGGCAAGATCGTCCGGCGTGGGACCGTCGAGAATCGCGATCAGGTCGGACCATGTCGCGTTCGCGAAGGTGTGGTCGGTCAGGTAGCGGCGCAGCCCGTCCCTGAGGCCATCCTCCGACACGATCATCTCCAGCTGCCGCATGACGATCGGCGCCTTCTGGTAGATGATCGCGCCGTAGAGGCTGCCGGCGTCGTTCAGGTTGTCGAGCCGCTGGCGGATGGCGTTGGTCCCGGCGGTGCGGTCGACGCTGTAGGCCGCCGGATAGTGCGAGTACAGGAACCGCAGCTCGTGGTTGATCTCCGGGAACGCCGGGTTGACGATCTTGGCCGCCATGAAATTGGCGAACACTTCCTTCATCCAGACGTCGTTGAACCAGCGCATGGTGACCAGATCGCCGAACCACATGTGTGCCGTCTCGTGCGCGATCAGGCTGGCTCGGCCGAGCTTCTGGTTCTGCGTCGCCGAGGGATCGAGCAGCAGCGCCGGGGCGTTGTAGAAGATCGCCCCCGGATGCTCCATGCCGCCGAACTGGAACGACGGCACCAGCAGGAAATCGAACTTCTCGAACGGATACGGGATGCCGGTGTACCGCTCGAGCCACTCGAGCGCCGAGGCGTGCAGATCGAATACGGTGTTTCGGTTGCGCGCCACCTTGGCAGCGTCAGTCTCGCGGTGCAGCATGCGGAAGCGGCGGCCGCGCCGCTCCGCGGTCTCAACCGAGAACCGGCCCGCCGCAAACGCGACGAGATACGTCGGCAGCGGCCGCGTTTCGGCGAATGCCACGGTCGTGCGATCGCCGTCGACCTCGCGGCGTGTCTCGGCGCCGTTGGCGACGACCTCCCACGCCGCGGGGATGTCGAGCGTCAGCGTGTAGCGCGCCTTGAGATCCGGCTGATCGAAGCATGGGAACGCGAGCCGCGCGCGCGCCGGTACGAAGAGCGTATACATGAACTCCGCGCTGCGATTGAGCGCGAGGTCGCTCGACGTGAACGCCAGCGTGATCTCGTTCTCGCCGCTCCGGAGCGCAGACGCGGGGAGCACCACGTGTTCGTCCCGTACCAACGGCTCCACCGCCTGACCGCCTGCTCGAACGGACGTCACGCTGTCTGCCGGGCCGGCGAAGTCGAGCGCGAGGGGACGGGCGGGGTCGGTCAGCGAGAACCGAAGCGTGAGCGTGCCCGAGACCGGCGCATCGCGTGCCGCCGGCACGCTGAAATGCAGCGCGTAGCGCACGTCCGACACGCGCCGCGCGCGTTCCTCCGCGAGCGTCAGCGGCACGCCTGGGCCGGGAGGCTGATCGCTGATGGGCGACGCTGAGCTTGTCGGTTGGTCGCCGGTGGACATGTCGGCGCCGCTGCACGCGGCCGTCATCGCCGCCGCGATCGAAACGGCGAGCGCGAAAACCGCCAGCCGGTGCATGGCCGGCATGATATCAGGCGACGCGCCGCACCCGCAGCGCCACCAGTGCGGCCACGATGACGAGATAGCAAACGGTGATGATCGACAGCGCCATGAACATCCCGTAGGCGCGTCGTCCCATGACGTCGTACAGGCTGAACGCCACGAGCGCGAGCGCCGCGATCGTGATCAGGCGCAAGGGGCCGGCCAGGCCGCGTTCGTAGTTCACGAGGTACATGACCGCCGGCGTGGACGCGAGAAACACGTAGTCCCAGCCCTGCGGCGAGAGCAGCGGAATCAGCGTCAGCAGCATCGCCGCCTCGAGGCCATCAGGTGCGGCCACGCGCGTCCGCAAGAGGACCACGCCTGCAGCGGCGGCCAGGAGGACGCACGCGGTTGCCAGCGCGAGCAGCGCAGCCGCCCGCCCCGGTCCCATCCACTTCGCGTACATCGCCGCCAGCGAGACGTTATCCGCGTTCAGCAGGTTCGGAGCGGTTGACGCAGACACCGTCTGCCACCAGTCGACGTGCAGCGACCACGCTCCCGACATTCCGTACACCGTCGCCGGCAGCGCGAGTGCCGCCAGGACTGCAGCCGCTCCTGCCAGCAGCGCGCGGCCGCTGCGGATCGCGGCGAGCCAGGGGAAGAAAATCACCGCATACGGTTTGACAATCACGGCGAGCCCGAACAGAAGTCCGGCCGCGATCTGGTGACGGCTGCTGAGAAGATGAACGGCAGCTGCGACGATCGCGCCAAGCAGCAGGTTGACCTGTCCGAGCACGAGCTCGTGGCCGAAGAACTTCCCCATGGCGACGAGCATCACCGCCACGAGAAACCACGTGGGTCGGCGCCGATCGGTCAGAAGCCGAAGGCTGAGGGCGAGCAGGGTGACGAGCAGCGCGATCGATAGGCCGAGCCACGTGGCCTTGGCGAGCGGCAGCGGCAATGCAGAGAGCGGAGCGGCGGCGACTGCGAAGGCCGGCAGGTACTTGAACTGAAAGTGACCGTCCTCAGATCGATACAGTGGCTCGGCGGCCACCGCGCGCGCTGCCGCCGTCCAGTAG
>JBOGIX010000455.1:0-2743 GCA_050744685.1 Vicinamibacterales bacterium
CTACATCCCCCCGGAGTTCGGCTGGAAAGCGGGCGGTGTGCTCGAGGTGCGGTCGGCTGCACGAACGTCCGAGCACTGGGCCGGCACGACCGATCTCCAGTTCGCGGCCGACGACACCCGTGAGCTGTCGACCGTTGCCGGCGGTCCGCTCGGTGCGGCCACAGCGCTCACTGCGGGCATCACGCGCCAGTCTTCGTCTCGCTTTCTGGATCCGGTGCATCCCGGCAACCTGCACAACGACGGCACCGCGTGGAGCGGGGGAGCGCAGATAGGGTGGAGCGTTTCACCGGCGAGCACGATCACGGCTGTGGCGAGCGTGGGCCGCTCGGACTTCGACGTGCCGCACGGCGAGGATCAGGAAAGGGCGGGGCAGGATCAGCAACAGCGCGTGCGGCAGTACGCGCAGAGCCTCTCGTGGCAGCGAGTGTGGTCGGGCCGCACGGTCTCGCAAGTCGCCGAGTACTTCCGGCGCGGATCCGCCGCCGTCGATGGCAGCGCGAGTGACACCCCGTTGTTCGTGCACACCAATCGATCGCTCGACCGCGCGGGGCTGCTCGCCAGCGTGTCCCACCACCGCGGGCGCCATCTGTTCAAGGCGGGTGGTGAAATGTCGTTCCTGCGCCTGCGCGAAGATTTTCTCTTTGCCATCACCGACCCGGAAGAGGCCGAGGCAGCAGACCTGAGCGACGCGGTCCTGGAGTTCACGCTGGACGATCCATTCCGCTTCCACGGCAACGCCTCGCCGTCACTGTTCTCGATCTTTGCGCAGGATTCGATTCGCGTCAGCGACCGCCTGACCGTCGATGCCGGCGTGCGGGTCGACTGGAGCCGCCTCCTTGCGCATCGCACCCAGGTGAGTCCGCGGTTCGGCGCAACGTATTTCCTGCCGCGTACGGCGACGACCCTGCGCAGCTCCGTCGGACGGTTCTTCCAGCCCCCGCAACCGGAGAACCTCCTGCTCTCGTCGTCTGACGAGGCCTGGCAGCTGTCGCCGTTCCGCGACGAGACCGGCGGCGGCGCGCCGCTCGAGCCGGAGCGGCAGACGGCGTTCGAGGTCGGCATCAACCAGCCGCTCACCGGGGCGCTCCGTCTCGACGTGGCGTACTGGCACCGCCGCATGAAGCACGTGAGCGATCCCAATGTGTTCTTCGGAACGACCGTGATCTTCCCCAACGCGGTCGCCCGTGGCCGCGCGTCGGGACTGGAAGTGCGGATGGAGCTGCCGCGCTATCGCGGGTGGTCGGGGTACGTCAGCTACGCCAACTCGCGCGTGGTGCAGTTCGGGCCGATCTCCGGCGGCCTGTTTCTCGAGGAGGAGGTCATCGAGATCGGGCCGGGGACGGCCTTCACGCCCGACCACGATCAACGCAACGTGGGCGCGTTCGGCCTGACTTACGACGGCGGCGGTGGCGCGTTCCAGGCGGCGTTCACGGGCCGCCACGAGAGCGGCACACCGCTCGAGGTCGACGAGGACGAGATCGACGAGCTGCGCGATCGTCCGGGCGCCGAGATGGTCGACTTCGACCGGGGCCGCGTGAAGCCGCGCACGGTGCTCGACCTGACCGCGTCGACCCGCCTGGTTCGCCACGCCGGCGTCGATCTGAGCCTGCGCGCCGCCGTGCTGAACCTCACAGGCACCCGCCGCGCCTACAACTTCGGCAATCCTTTCAGCGGCACGCACTTCGGACCCGGCCGCACCGCGCAGATCGGGGTGCGGGTGGCGTTCCGGTAGTTTGAGGGAAGGGAGGTAATGGAGGTAACGAAGGAAAATCAACAGGAGAATGGGAGCACGGGAGGTTAGGGAGGTCAAATATCGTTGTTCTATTAATCGGCAACAACCTGTATCGGCCGTCAACCAGACTGACTCCCTTCGACTCTCCTGCTCACTTCCTCCTGTTGATCTTGTAGTGTGAATGGCCATCGAAGAGACTCACTCGGCGATTCTTCCCGTCACCCTCCCCAACAGCTTCAGCGCATAGAGCATCACGCGTTCGCGGGCCTGTTCGATGTCGCTCGGACCGCTCACCCTCAGGCCGGCGCCGCGGAGATCGTCGACCGCGCTGTCGTCGCCGCCGGACGGATGTGTGGCGATCCAGAACAGGATCTTGATCAGGTCCTCCTTCGGCACGTCCGCCTGCAGGCGATCGAACACGACGTGCGGGAGGTAACGTTCGGTGGGGAGCTGAAAGACGTCGGGCACGGCCGCCACATAGAGCACGTTGCGTACGCGCTGCACGGGATCGGCGACGTGGGCGGGCGCCCAGGTCGCGAGCTTGAGCCGCACCTCCTCCAGCTCCGCCTCCGTGTCCGGATCGAGCGGCTCGGAGGCCGGTGCGATCGGCGAGACGACGCCGGCGTCGGCGGGGAGGCGTTCGAACGCGACGAGATCGATGTGGGCGGCGGTGACCTCCTGCCACGACTCAGGCTCGGCCGGCGGAGGCGGCGGGCCGCCGGCGGGAGGTGTGGGTTTCGGTGCGGATGATTCGGCCGGCGGCGCGGCGGGGGCAGGCGCCGCGCCTGTCTCGGCGCCCGACGGCGGCGCGGCCTTCGGCTCGGGACGCGGTTTGCCGCCGGCCGCCGTTTCCTTTGCCGGTTCGGGTGCCGACGCCGGGGCGGACGAGGGCGGAGCGATACGCTCGTCCGCGGGCCGCGGTGATGGCGTCGGTGACGGGGCGGATGGCGGCTCGATCGTCGGCGCCGGGAGCGCGGGCAATGTGAGCGGCGGCGCGTACGGGAGAGCCAC
>JBOGIX010000456.1:0-5984 GCA_050744685.1 Vicinamibacterales bacterium
CTCGACACGGGGTCGGTGAAGCTGGCCCAGCTCACTCCCGAGGGCCATCAAGTGGTGCTCAGGCTCATCGGACCTGGCGACGCCTTCGGCGGAGTTGCCGCGTTTGGTGGTGTGACGTACCCCGTCACCGCGGAGGCGGTGACGGATTGCGCTGCGCTGGAGTGGCCTGGCAGCGTGATGGCGGGTCTGATGGAGCGGTATCCCAGGCTGACGCTCAACGCATTGCGCTTCGTGGCGGCTCGCCTGCACGAGCTGCAGGTGCAGTACCGGCAGCTGGCAACCGAGAAGGTCGAGCGGCGCGTCGCGCGAGCGCTGCTCCGGCTGGTGCAGCAGGCCGGCCGCCGCGTCGAGTCCGGTGTGCTGATCGATTTGCCGCTGTCTCGTGAGGACATCGCCCAGATGACCGGCACCACGCTCTACACCGTCAGCCGCATCATCAGCCATTTCGAGGCGGATGGCATCCTCGAAGCCGGCCGTCAGCGAATGGTGATCCGGCACCCGCACGGCCTGCTGAAGATCGCAGACGACCTCGTCTGACCGATCCCGTCCCCTGTTTGCGCAAGCGCAAAGACGGCCGGTTGCTCCTTCGGCGATGCTTGGAATGTGACGCCCGCGCATCTGCTGAACACGCTCCTGTCTGATGTCCTCGCCGCCAAGCCCGTTGCGGCACGCGTGTTCATCGATCGTCGAATGGGATGCGTCGGCTGCGCGTTTGCGCCGTTCGAGACCGTCGCCGAAGCGGCGCGTGCGTATGGCATCGAGCCGAACGAGCTCGCCCATGAACTTGCGGAAGGATGCGGCGCGGTCATGACGCCCGAGGAGAGCGACCACGATGACAATTACTGAAACCACCACCGTTGCGGAGATCGCCTCCGCCCTGCCGTCGAGCGTTCGGGTGTTCCAGCGCCACGGCATCGACTTCTGCTGCGGGGGAAAGACGCCGCTCGGCGTCGCGTGTGAGGAGCAGGGCATTCCGTTCTCGCAGATCGCCCGCGCCCTCGAGGCCGTTGCGGCGGAGCCCGCGGCCGACGGGCGAGACTGGAATCGCGAGCCTCTCCCCGCGCTCATCGATCACATCGTCGGCACGTATCACGACTCGCTGCGAGAGGAGCTGCCGCGGCTCGAGTCGATGGCGGTCAGGGTGGCGCGCGTGCACGGAGCCAAGGGACCGAGGCTGGTCCGGCTCGAGGCCATTGTCACGCAGCTGTCCGCCGACTTGCAGGCTCACATGCGCAAGGAGGAGATGGTGCTCTTTCCCGCCATCCGCGCGCTCGCTCGGGGGCGTGACGGAGCGAATTGGATCGCGCAGCCCATCGCCGTGATGGAGCACGAGCACGACCACGCGGGAGCGTTGTTGTCAGAGATCCGCGCGCTCACCGATGGTTACGCCGCGCCGGAGTGGGCATGCGAGACGTTCCGGTCGCTGTATCACGGCCTGGCGGAGCTGGAATCCACGATGCACGTCCACGTGCACCTCGAGAACAACGTGCTGTTCCCCCGCGCCGAGCGTGCATCGTGACCGAATGACGGGTGATGCACGATGAGCAGGATTCCTCTTCTGCCGGCGCATCCCGAACGAATCTGCTGGGGGTGCGACAAGTTCTGTTCCGCAGACGATCTGGCCTGCGGCAACGGCACCATCCGCACGCCGCATCCGTGCGAGCTCTTTGGTGACGACTGGCTGGAATGGTCGCTCGAGAAACGTCCAAGGCCCGCCGCGCCACAGCCCTAGAGGCCTTCGCCCTCAGAACTTGTACAGATGAGTCAAGTGTCTCTGGGGTCGGGTGAAAAGGCCGGCCGCAAATGACGCAGCCTACTTGACGGCGGTAATCTCGAGATCGCCGGTGCGGCGCAGCACCTGGATTCCGACGTCGAACTCGTGGCGTTCGAGCAGCAGGTCGACTTCAGCATCTCCCACCCGCAGGTTGAGAATCTTCACGTGCGGCAGGAAATCGGGCAGCAGGGCACGCTCGAAGGCGATGCGCCGCTCGGGCGCGCGAATGACGACGCCGAGCGAGCTTTGCAGCGCCATGAACAACGCGGCGGCCGCCCACGATTGCGGCGCGCAGGCCACGGGGTACAGCGTCGGTCCCGCACCATGCCGGCGGTGGAAGCCGCACACCAGCTCCGGCATCCGGCGCTGATCCACGAAGACACTCAGATCGAAGAGGCCGCGAAAAACGGCGATGGCCGAGTCCGTGAGGCCGTAGTTTGCGAAGCCTCGTGCAATGAGCGCGTTATCGTGCGGCCACACCGAGCCGTTATGGTACGACATCGGGTTGTAGCGCAGCTCTTTCGCGCTCAGTGTCCGGATGCCCCATCCCGAGAACGTATCGTCGCCCGTGAGCGTCCGGGCGATGCGCTTTGCCCGTTCGGGGCTCGCAATCCGACCGAACAGGCAGTGGCCCGCGTTCGACGAGCGCACGCGGCAGGGCCGCTTCCTGCCGTCCAGCGCAATCACATAAGTGTCGAGGTCGTCGCTCCAGAAGAGCTCCTCGAACCGATGGCGCAGCCGCTCGGCCTCCGCCATGAGCCTCGCCGCGCGTTCGTCGTGCCCGAGCGCGGCGGCAAGCTCCGCTGCCCGGCGCTTGGCAAGATGCACATACGCCTGGACCTCGCAGAGTGCAATCGGCGGCTCGGCGATCTCGCCGTCGGCATGGAAGACGGAGTCCTGGGAGTCCTTCCATCCCTGCTGCACCAGGCCCTCGGGCGTGTGCCGCATGTACTCGACGAAGCCGTCGCCATCACGGTCGCCGTATCTGTCGATCCACTGCAAGGCGGCATCGATGTTCGGCCACAGCGAGTCGATCAGGGCGCGGTCAGCGGTGCGCTCGTAGTACGCGCCCGCCAGCAGGATGAAGAGGGGCGTGCTGTCGATGCTGCCGTAGTACCGGCCGAAGGGGATCTCGCCGAGCGCGGCCATCTCGCCGCCGCGCGTCTCGTGCAGAATCTTGCCCGGCTCCGCATCCTGCTCCCGGTTCAGCTCTGTGGCCTGGGTGGCCGCGAGATACGTCAGGACGCCCCGGGCGATGTCCGGATCGATCCAGAGCAACTCGAGCGCTGTGATGATGCCATCACGCCCGAACGGGGTGCTGAACCACGGTACGCCGGCATAAGGATAGACACCGTGGGGCGTGACCGTCAGCATCATCTCGAGGTCGGCGGTCGAGCGGCCAATCCAGTCGTTGAACTGCTCGTTGCCGGTCACGATACGACCGCGTTGCCGGCCGCGCGCGCCGATTCCGGCGCACAGCGCGCGATGCCCATCCTCATACGAACTGCTGGCCGCGGCATTGTCCGACGTGTTGCATCGAATCGTGAACTGGATGGTGGCCGCCTCCTGCGGCTCCAGCGCAAGAGTGAACTGCATCTCGTCGCGTACGATGGCCTGCGGGGCGGGCGAGCACTCGATCGCCGTCCGGCGCACCACGCCGTCGAGCCCCTCGTATCCGAGCACCAGGGTGTCGCCGCCGTTCACGCTGTCCAGCATCCGGCCGCGCCGCGGGCGGCTCGTGCCACGCACTTCGAAAATGTCACGGAAGTCGGCTTCGAACCGGATCGACAGCGACAGGGTGACCGGCGTGAGCCCGTGATTCGTGAGGCGAAGCCGCTCGTAACTGGCGCCGTTCCACAGGAACTTCGCCCGAAACACGTGGAGGACGTCGCGCCGGAAGACCGTCGCCCGGTCGAGCGGTATGTCGGGGTTGGTGAGGTCCGCGACGAACAGATCGTTCTCCTGCAGCACGGAAGAGCTCAGGAGCAGCGGACGCGCGCCATTCAGCCGCAGCTCGAGCCGCGAGAGGTGCCTCGTCCCATGGTGGTAGATGCCCTGTTCGCCGAGGCCGAACGGGACGACGTCTCCGAAGTGGTCGAAGATGGCAAACGTGTCTCCCTGCTTCAGCACGCGCGTACGCTCGTCGGCGCGAGACGAGGTTGCCAGGATGTAGTACTGGTCGTGCAGCCGGATCACGTCTTCCATCGTCGTTACGCCGCGGGCGCCTGTGGCGCCGTGCTGACAGCCTCCGCGTCGCGCGCCTTCTCGTAGATGGCCACGTAGTCGCGTGCCATCCGTTCGACCGTGAATCGCTCTTCGAAGACCTGGCGGCAGCGCCGCCGATCGAGATCTGCCACTTTCTCAGTAGCCGCAATCGCGTCTTCGAGGCCGGTCACGATGAACCCGATGACGCCGTCCTCGAGGACCTCCGGAACCGAGCCGCGGCGGTAGGCGATCACGGGCGTCCCGCACGCGAGCGCCTCGATCATGACCAGCCCGAACGGCTCTGGCCAATCGATCGGAAACAGCAGCGCGTAGGCATTGCCGAGCAATTCGTCTTTCTCGCCCTCGCCGATCTCACCGACGTACTCGGCATATGGTCCGCGCAGCAGCGGCGCGATCGTCGAGTCGAAGTATTCGCGATCGACGGTGTCCACCTTGGCGGCAATCTTCAGGGGCATGCCGACGTGCGTCGCAATCTCGATGGCGCGGTCGACGCGCTTTTCCGGCGAGATCCTGCCGAGAAAGGCCAGATAGCTGCCGCGTCTCTCCCTGAAGCGATACAGGTCGGGTGGCAGTCCGTGATACACCGTGCCCTGCCAGTTCACGGCGGGGAGCGGCTCCCGTTGCGAGTTGGAGATGGACACGACGGGCACGTCTGCGAATTCCCGGTAGAGCCCGGCGAGGTCCGGGATATCGAGCCGCCCGTGCAACGTCGTGACGTGCGGCACGCGAGTGCGCCGCGACAACGAAAAGTGCAGGTAGTCAACGTGGTAGTGAATCACGTCGTACTCGTGGGCGTTCCTGGCCAGCAGCTCGAGCATCAGAACGTGATGCGCGAGCTGGTCGACGCAGTGCTTGTCCAGGCGCAGCGAACGGCGGCAGGCCGCCACCAGGCGCGCCCTCGTGATCGAATCGCCGCTCGCGTACAACGTGACGTCGTGTCCCTGCCGGACGAGCTCCTCGGTCAAGTAGGAGACGACGCGTTCCGTGCCGCCGTAATATTTCGGGGGCACGCTCTCGAACAGGGGCGATACCTGAGCGATACGCACGGCTTGCCTCCGTCCGTCCTTTTTACGAAGGCTCCCATGCTCGGCCGGACCTCATGGGAAGCGATACTTCTGCAGCAGCCGCCAGGCGAGGCGGGTGATTGGCCGCCGGCGTTACGGAGAATGCGCCTGCGCCCTGCCGCAAGACTGCCCTCTGGAAGCAAAAGGCCGGCCCACGCGTTGCCCCGGGACTTTCCCCTGGAGGAAAGAAGCCCGCTCGCGCCCAGCCGCAGGACTGCCCTTGAGACAACCCGCGCTACCCCGCCCTGCCGCAAGATGGCCCCCTGGCCGCAACAGGCCGCCCCGCGAGGAGATAGGATCATCTCGTGAAGAGCTTGCTGGCCTGTGTTCGTGCCGGGGGCCGACCTCCCCACGGCGTACCGGAACCGGCGTTACGGCCGCTTCGGCTGAAGGTCTGAATGTCCAGGTCCACGACCGTTTTCGAGCCGCCATCCCTCCGACGGGTGCAGCCGCTCGCCGCCCTCCGCAGGCTGGGGCACTTTGCGGACCTGTTCGTCACGCTCAGCCTTCACCGGGTGAAAGTGCGCTACAAGCAGTCCCGCCTGGGCCTGCTGTGGGCCATCATCCAGCCACTCGCGATGATGCTGGTCTTCACGCTGATGGTCACGTTTCTTCGCGCGGCGCCGAGCGGCGACGTGCCGTACCCGCTCTTCGTGTACTCCGCCCTCATTCCCTGGACGATGTTCTCGAGCGGGCTGACGAGCGCCTGCACGGCGCTGACCTCCCACGCCGCGCTGCTGACCAAGGTGTACTTTCCGCGCGAGATCCTGCCGCTCACCTATATCGTCGCGGCGCTGGTCGACATGGCGGCCGCCTCGATCGTGCTGGCCGCACTGATGATGTGGTTCGGTGTTCCGCTGGCGGCCACCGCGATCTGGGCCCTGCCGGCCATCGCGGTGCTGACGGCACTCCTGGTCGGC
>JBOGIX010000457.1:0-4008 GCA_050744685.1 Vicinamibacterales bacterium
GTCAAGATGGACGTGGGCGAGATCACCCCTGCCGGAGCACGGCCACGGGATCCATGTGAATCGCGTTGCGGGCGGGAAACCATGCGGCGACAGCGGCGAGGACACACAGGAGGGCCGTAGCGCCGAGCAGGATGAGTGGCTCGCGTGCGGTCAGGCCATAGATCAAGCCGCCCACGAATTGCGAGGCCCACAGGCTGAGCGCCGTACCGGCCACGATTCCGAGGCCGACCAGCAACGAGAGCCGGCCGACCACGCGCGCGACGATCTGCGCCGGGGCCGCGCCGAGGGCCATTCGAATCGCGATCTCGCTCCGCTGCCGCGAGATCGCGTATGCGGTGATGCCGTAGAGTCCGAGCCCCGCGAGCAGCAGCGCGAGCACGCCGAGGAAGCCCGCCAGTTGCGCCATCAGGCGCTCGCGCGTCAGCGAGGCGTGAATCTGGTCTTCGAGCGGCCGGAACGTCAGCGCAAGACGCGGATCGACGTCGGCAACTGCGGCCGCAATGCTGTCCTTCAGGCGTTCCGGCGCGCCGGTCCGCGCCCTGACGCTCAGGCGCATCGGCGCGAAGGGGAATCCTGCCACGTCGAACTGCGCGAGCGGCAGATACCAGGTTGGAGGCGCGGACTCGTGCGGTGAAGTGTAGATGGCGTCGGCGGCGACGCCGACGATTTCGGCGGTGAGCGCCCGAGGCGTGTCCGGGAACACCGTGATGAGGCGGCCGATGGCGTTGCCGTCCGCCGCGTACCGCCGCGCGAATGCCTCGTTGACGATCGCCACGCGCGGCGAGCCACCACGATCGCTGTCGGCGAAGTCGCGACCGGCCACCAGCGGAGTGCCGAACGTCCGGAACCACCCGGGCGAGACGAGGTTCGCGAACACGTCACCAGTGGCCGCGACGCGCTGACGCCGCACGGCTTCGCCGGGCCGCAGGCGGTCGGCGAGTTCTATCGGCGGCGTGAAGCCGCCGCCGCCAACCGGCGTCAGGTACGAAATCGCGACATCACCGACAGCGGGCACGGCGAGGATCGCTTCACGAACGCGTTCGTACAGTGCCACGCGTTGTGAGGCATCCACGTTCGACCGCTCCAGATCGACGGCGATGACCAGCACCGGGGCCGGCTGCAGGCCGAGGTCACGATTCACGAGCGACCTGAACGAGCCGATGAACAAGCCGGCGGTGACGATCAACACGAGCGAGAGCGCCACCTGAACGGCGACGAGCGATCCCATGAGTCCGCCCTGGCCGTGGTCCCCTGGAGAACGCCCCTGCTCCTTGAGCGCACCGGCAGGCTGGACGCGCGTGCCGCGAAAAGCAGGCGCCGTACCGAACAGCACTGCCGCGAGCGCGGTGATCGCCGCGGTGAACGCGAGGACGCGGGTATCGATCGAGACGTCGAGGAACACGCGAGTAGTGGGGGTTGAAAGCTGCTGCACGAGGAACGGGCCGCCGTACGCCGCAATCCATACGCCGAGCGCGGCCCCTGAGGCGGCGAGGGCCAGGCTTTCCGCGAGGAGCTGTCGGACGAGGCGGGATCGGGAGGCGCCGAGCGCCAGCCGCACGCTGAGCTCGTGCCGGCGGGCGATCGCCCGCGCGAACGACAGGTTCGCCACGTTCACGCACCCGATCACGAGAACGAGCCCGACGATCGCCGCAATCATGATCAGCGGCCGCTCGTAGCTGCTGCGGAGATACGAGAATCCCCTGGCCGCAGGAACGAGCGTGAACGGCGACGTGAGATAGCCGTCGGTCACCTCCTTGCCCCACGCTCCGACCGTTGCCTCGCGGATCCCGTCCTGCGATCCGCGGAGCGCGGCGATCGCCTGGTCCAGCGTTTGTTCCGGCTTCAGGCGCGCAAGGATGCTCAGAAAGTTCGTCGACGCCGAGTCCAGCACGGAGTCGCGCCCGCGGATGAGGGCTTCGGTCCCTAGCGGGACGATGACGTCGAACGAGCGCCCCACTTCGAGGCCGAAGAAGTCCGGTGGCGTCACGCCGACAATCGAAAAGAGCACGCCGTTCAGGCGGATCGGCCGTCCGATCGCGTCCGGATCGCCCCCGAGCTGCCGCTGCCAATAGCCGTAGCTGACCACGGCGACCGGGCCATCAGGGCCGCCGCCAACCTGGTCGTCGCGTGTGGAGAACGGACGGCCGAGCACCACCGGCACGCCGAGGGCCTCGAAGAAGCTGCCGTCGGCCCACATGCCCTCGACGAGCTGCGTCTCGCCGCCGGACGCGAGGTCGAAGCGCGTAAACGACCACGCGGTCGCCTTGTCGAAGAGCTGCGGCCTTTGACGGAACTGCTTCCATGCCGGATAGGACCAGGCGCGGACGCGCGTCTCGCCGGAGTCCCGCAGAACGCTGTCGGTGACGTGCACCAGGCGCGCCGGGTCGCGCACCGGCAGCGAGCGCAGCAGCAGGCCGTTGAGGATCGAGAAGATGGCGGTGTTGGCGCCAATCACGAGCGCCAGCGAAAGGACCGCGACGGCGGTGGCCAACGGCGTGGCGGCGAGCGAGCGGCCGGCGATGCGCAGGTCGCGCCGGAGATCGTCGAGCCACCGAACTCCGAGTGCGTCGCGGTACTCCTCCTTGACCTGGTCGAGGCCGCCGAACTGGAGGCGTGCCTGCCTGATGGCCTCGCCACGATCGAGACCGGCACGCTGACCCGCTTCGACCTGCCGGTCGAAGTGATAGCGGAGCTCTTCGTCGAGCTCCTCCTCGATGCGCTGGCGCCCCAGGATCGCACGCACGCGCCAGAGGAAGTCGGTGAACATCGATCGTCCCTCCGCTCAGGGCGTATCGAGCACATGGCTGATGGCCGCGCTCAAGCGGCGCCACGCGTCCGCCTCGGTCTCGAGCTGTGCGCGTCCCCTGCGCGTCAGCTCGTAATATTTCGCCCGTCGATTGTTGTCCGAGGTGCCCCACCGGGCCTTGATCCACCCGCGCCGCTCGAGCCGGTGCAGTGCCGGATACAGCGATCCCTGGCGCACGGAGAACGCCGCGTTGGAAATCTGGCCGAGGCGCTCGGAGATCGCCCAGCCGTGCTGCGGCTGCGGCGCGAGCGCCTTCAGGATCAGGAGATCGAGTGTTCCCTGCGGGAGCTCCAGGCGAGGATCGGGCACGGTCACCCCTTCTGCTTCGACAGGAGAATCTAGCACCACTCCTGTCGAAGTGCAAGGGGGAGCGGTCAGGCGAGGCGGACCGGCAGCTCGTTCCTGACGGCCGCGAAAGCGCGCACCGCGGAGCCAATTGCCGGCGCGACGCAGACGATCGGCGTCTCGCCCGCACCAGCAGAGGCGAGATCGGGCCGATCGATCAGCACGACCTCGATGCGAGGGATGTCCTTGAACCGCGGCACGCGGTATCGCGCCATGCTGCCGTTCGCGATCGCGCCGTCCGCGAACTCGATGGCCTCGAACAGCGCGCCGCCGAGACCCTGGACCACCGCTCCCTCGACCTGGTTCTGCAGCCCGTCCGGGTTGACGATGGCGCCGCATTCGAAGGCGACGACCAGCCGGTCGACGGTGAACCCGGCGGCGGCGCGGCTGACTTCGGCGGCCGTGGCCACGTAGCTGCCCTTCTCGGTGCCGCAGGCGATGCCGAGCGCACGGCCCGCCGCCGACGGCTTCGGCCAGCCCGATCCCTGCGCGGCCGCGGTGAGCACGGCGCGCAGGCGGTCGTCTTTCAGATGCTGGAGGCGATAATCGACCGCATCACGCGAGAGCGCTCGCGCGATCGCGTCCATGTGCATCTCGCGCACGTAGTGGTTCGCGGTGGCGGCCAGGCCGCGATAGGACCCCTGACGAAGCGGCGAGTCCGACGGATGGAACTGGATCCGCTGGTTGGGCACGTCGTAGGGCGTCCGGATGCCCGATCCACCAGAGTTCCAGTTGTCGAACTCCCAGGATGCGAGTCGTCCCGTCGCATCGACGCCGGCCTTGACCTCGATCACGCCAGCCGGGCGCAGGTAGCCATACGAGAACTCTTCCCGGCGCGTCCACACGAGCTTCACGGG
>JBOGIX010000458.1:0-1964 GCA_050744685.1 Vicinamibacterales bacterium
CTCGCGCAGCTCAAGGAGCTGATCGGTTGAGCTCGGAGCTGGGGAAGTAAGGAACCGGGGAAGGATGGGGAAGTAAGGAACCGGGGACTGGAAACCGCGGGAGACCACTGGAAACTGGACACCGGCAACTGGAAACCGAAAACGCCCCACCCGGAACCGCAGCTGCTACCCATGACGTGCATTTACCGCCACCTGGCCGCGCTGTGCGTCCTGCTGGCGCTCGGCGCAATAGCCCGCGGCTCCCTTGTCGCTCAGGCGCCGTCGGCGGCATCGCAAACGGCGGACCGCCAGGTCACGATCTCCATCGTCGGCACCAACGACCTTCACGGGGGCGTGCTGCCGCGGGACGGCCGGGGAGGGCTCGCGCTTCTCTCCGGGTACGTGAAGGCGTTGCGCGAGGCGCGGCTGCGCGACGGTGGCGCGGTGCTGCTGATCGACGGCGGCGACATGTTCCAGGGCACGCTCGAGTCGAACCTCTCCGAAGGCGCCGCAGTCGTTGCCGCCTACAACGCGCTCGGCTACACCGCCGCGACGGTCGGCAATCATGAGTTCGATTTCGGGCCCGCCGGCCCCGCGGCGACGCCGGCCCGGCCAGGTGACGATCCGCGCGGCGCGTTGAAGGCGCGGGCAGCCGAGGCAACCTTTCCGTTCCTGGCCGCGAACCTGCTGGACGAATCCACGGCACGGCCGGTGGCATGGCCGAACGTCAGGCCGTCGACGATCGTCGAGGCGGCAGGCGTGAAGATCGGCATCGTCGGTGTGATGACGAAGGAGGCGCTGACGGCGACCATCGCCGCCAACGTCGGCGGGCTGCGCGTTGCGCCGCTCGCGCCGGCCATCGCGGCCGAGGCCGCGCGTCTGCGCTCGAGCGGTGCAGCGGTCGTCATCGTCACGGCGCACGCCGGCGGGCGCTGCAGCAACCTGGCGCAGCCGACCGATCTCGCCTCGTGCGATCCGGCGTCGGAGATCGTTGCCGTCGCGCGCGAGCTGCCCCCTGGCAGCGTGGACGTGATCGTGGCCGGACACACCCACGCAGGCATGGCGCACGAGGTCGAAGGCATCGCGATCATCGAATCGTTTGCGACGGGACGTTCCTTCGGACGCGTCGACCTGACCCTCGATGCCGCGCGGAGGGCCATCGTCGATCGGAAGATCTTCCCGCCGCGCGATCTGTGCGCGCGCGAAGATCCGAGCACGGGCGCGTGCGATACGGCACCCGTCCCGGCGTCGTCTTCGCGCGTGGCTTCCTACGAAGGGACGACGGTGCTGCCGGACCCCTCCATTGCCGCCGTCCTCGAGCCCGCGCTCGCCAAGGTGCGGGAGCTCAAGGCACGCCCGCTTGGCGTCAATCTCGAGACGCCGATCCGGCGTCAGGCCAGCGGCGATTCGCCGCTCGGGAACCTGTTCACCGATGCCTTGAGGGCGTCGATCGCGGGCGCGGACGCCGCGATCCACAACACGGCCGGCGGCCTCCGCGCCGACTTGCCGCAAGGGCCGCTGATCTTCGGCAGCGTGTTCGAGGTGATGCCGTTCGACAACAAGGTCGCGACGCTTCGTCTCACCGGCGCGCAGGTGCGCACGGTGTTCGGGACTCATCTGCGCAGCAGCCGGCGGACGGTTGGTGTGTCCGGCATTCGCGTACGCGCGGCATGCTCGGGCGGGACCCTCGACGTTGCGCTCAGCCGCGCGTCGGGCGCAGCAATCGCGGACGATGACGTCCTTACGGTTGCCGTCACCGACTTTCTGGCCACCGGCGGCGACGGCATCCTGAAGCCCGTCATCCCGCCCGGTGGATTTCAGATCCCGGACGATGCGCCGCTGGCGCGCGATGCGCTCGCTTCTTATCTACAGGGGCTGAACGGCCCGCTGCGCGAATCGCAGTTCGTCGACACCAGCAACCCGCGTCTGGTCCTCTCGGGCGGGCTTCCGGGTGGGTGCGCTCAATAGGCAGATCAACTCCCAAC
>JBOGIX010000459.1:0-2682 GCA_050744685.1 Vicinamibacterales bacterium
CGCCGAGACAGTGCGCACCACCGACCCGCGCGTCACGAGCTCGGATGTCACCACGGGCGCATCGGTGTTGCGCCGGGCATACAGCGCGCCGGCCGTCAGCGACAGCCCGCCGGCGAGGCCAACGGCACTCAGCGTCCTGGTCAGCGTTCTGCGTGTCATGATCGTGGTCTGCTCCCTGCGTCCGTGCCGTTCGACAGCCGGATGCTCCTGTGCGGCCGGCCTGCGTGGTGTCTCGCCGCCGTCCACTACTCCATTGAACGGAATAGCCGTGGCACGCGCATGGCGGCGCGGTGAAAAAAGGATGACCGGCCGAAAATGGGCGGGAATGCTGCATTTCGAGCGGCTACACTGGGCAGACGCATGGAAACCGCGCGCGCGAAGAACCCGCCACGGGTGCTGCTGGTCGAAGACGATCCGCACATCCGGGAGCTCGTCGAGCTGCACCTCGGCCTGGAAGGACTGGCGGTCGTCTCGAACGGCGATGGCAACGAGGCGCTCGCGCGCGCGCGGGCGGAGGCGTTCGACCTGATCGTGCTCGACCTGATGCTGCCTGGCCTCGACGGCGTCACGGTGTGTCGCGCCATCCGGCGCGACTCGCGCAACTCGGACGCGCCAATCCTGATGCTGACGGCGCGGCGCGACGAGGCCGACAAGGTGCTCGGTCTCGACAGCGGCGCCGACGACTACCTGACCAAGCCGTTCGGCGTGCGCGAGCTCGTGGCGCGCGTGCGCGCGCTGCTCCGGCGGCGGCGTCCGGCAGCCGGCGAACACGCGCCGGCGGTGCAGGCAGGTGAGCTGGCCGTCGAGCCCGCACGCCGCATGGCGCGCCTCGGCGACCGCGACATCGAGCTCACCGCCCACGAATTCGAGCTGCTCTACGTGCTCGCCGCCAACCGCGGCATTGTCTTCAGCCGCGAGGCGCTCGTGCAGCGCGTGTGGGGAGAAGACACACACATCACCGTTCGCAGTGTCGACACGCTCGTCAAGAGGCTGCGTCGCAAGCTCGAGGCGGATCCGGCCGACCCGAAGTTCATCCTGACCGTCTGGGGATCGGGATACAAGTTCGCCGATGCCTGAACCCCTCGACCCGAACCGCGCGCGCGCGCAGGACGCGGCCACCTCGCGAGGGCCGAAGCTTCTCTCCAGCCTCTACTGGCGGATTGCCATCGGCTTCGTCGTGATGCTCGCCGTCCTGCTCCTGTCGCAGGCGGCGCTCTTCCTCTGGCTGACCGGACGCTTCGCTGAATCGGTCACGAGCCGCACGCCGCAGGAGCTCGCCGATCTGGTCGCGCGCGAGCTCTCCAGCGCCTTGACCGATCAGCCCGCGCTCGACCTCGACGGCTTCGTGCGCGATCGGTTCTCCGACGTGCGCCGGCCCTTTCTCGTGCTGATGCGCGACGGGCGCCGCACATCGAACCGGCTCGACGCGCTGCCGCCGGGATTCGCCGAACGATCGGGACGACGCGGCCCGCCGCCGGGTGAGCCGCGCGAGCGCTTCGGGCCGCGGCCCGATCGTGAAGACGATCGCGACGAGGGCCGCGAACCCGAGCCTGGCCGCTTCGTCCGGCGGCGCGGCGGCCGGGGAGGCGGACCGGGCGGGGTGCATCTCGCCCCGATCGTCGTCAACGGATCGCAGGTCGGCCACGTCGCCGTGCCGTCCGGTCCGCCGCCGACCGAAGTGCTCCTGCGCGAGCTCGGGCCGACGATGACGTGGGCCGGGCTCGCGCTGCTCGGGATCGGATCGGCAATGGTGGCGCTCGTGATCTTCCGGCCGGCGAGGAAACGATTGCGGTCGCTCGAGGACGCGGCCCGCGCACTCGGCGAAGGGCGCACGGACGTGCGCGCCGACGACCGCGGCGGCGACGAGGTCAGCGCGTTGGCGCGGACGTTCAACCAGATGGCGGCAGAACTCGGGGCCCGGGCCACGGCGCTCGCCGCGTCGGATCGCGCGCGGCGCCAGCTGCTGGCCGACGTCTCGCACGAGCTGATGACGCCGCTGACCGCCATCCGCGGCTACACCGAAACGCTCGCCATGCCCGGCCTGTCGGTAGACGACGCGACACGCGCACGCTACCTCGACATCGTCGATCAGGAGACCTACAAGCTGGAGGCGATCATCGGCGACCTGCTGGATCTGGCGAAGCTCGAAAGCGGCGGGGCGGCGCTCTCGATCGAGGACGTGCCGGTGTCCGAGCTGTTCGGCCGCGTCGCCGATCGCCACGCACCGGCGCTGCAGGCGCGCAACATCCGGCTGGAGATCTCGACACCGGACGATCTCGATGTCGACGGGGATCTGCAGCGGCTCGAGCAGGCGATCCAGAACGTCGCGTCCAACGCGATTCGACACACGCCGGACGGCGGCCGCATCGAGCTTCGCGCGGAGCCGGACGGCGAGCAGGTCCGGATCACGGTCCGCGACTCGGGCCCGGGTATTCCAACCGAGCACCTGCCGCACATCTTCGATCGCTTCTACAAGGCCGATGCGTCCCGCACGGGCGGCGGCAGACCATCAGGGAGCGGCCTGGGACTGTCGATCGTCCGCGCCATTGTCGAACGGCATGGCGGCGCGATCACGGCGTACAACGCCGTGGAAGGGGGCGCAGTGTTCGAGATGCGGCTGCCGCGCTCCCGGGAGCTCTGAATGACTGAATGATCACCGTCCTGCGTGCAGACTCTTCCGCC
>JBOGIX010000460.1:0-5879 GCA_050744685.1 Vicinamibacterales bacterium
GTACTGGACGCAGGCGGGCCATGTCGCGCCCCGGCCCGCGAGTTCGATCGCCTCGAATCAGCCGGTGTCGAGCGGGAACCGTCCAGGCTCGATCCCGGCAACGGCGCCGACGGTCGAACAGCCTGGGTCGGACGCGCCGCCTGCGGACAAAGCGGACTCCGTCGACGTCGTGTCGACCGACGTCACCGCGGGGACAATCGGCCGGGATGTCAATTCCCTCGCGCGTGAGCCGGAGGCGCCAGAGCCGCTGGCACGCGAGGCTGACACGACGGTCGCGAGCAGGGCGGATGTTGCCACTCGCGCGCGCGATTCCGGCGAGCCGCGCGATGCGCCGGTCAGTCCCCGGATCATGGAGTCCACGTCTCCGCCGCCACCGGCCGCCCCGCCGAGTGTCCAGCCGGCGCTTTCGCTCCCGGAACCGGTGTCGCTGCCGGCCGCGCCGCTTGCAGCCGTGGCCGACATTCCTGTCCCGCGCGGACCAGCACCGGCTGCCGCGCTCCCCGCGGTGGCCGCGCGTGACGAGAACGCGCCTCCGCCCGTCGCCGCCGTCGACCGCGAGCAACTCGTTCGGGCCGCGCTGACGCGCTACGAAAATGCCTACAGCACGTTGAACGCGGCTGCGGCCAGCGCGGTATGGCCTTCAGTGGACCGCCGCGCACTCGCGCGCGCGTTCGAGGATCTGTCATCGCAGACCATCACGCTCGGCCGCTGCGCCGTGCGCATGGACGCCGGAGTGGCGCACGCCGATTGCGCCGGCAACGCGAGCTGGACCCCGAAGGTAGGCGGCGGCACGCAAAGGGCCGCCCGCCGCTGGCGGTTCGAATTGAAGCAGAACGGGAACGATTGGGTCATCGTCCGGGCCGCCGTTCAGTAACGCCGAGCCCTCGTCCCGCCTGAAGAGCCCCTCGCGACGGGTCAGAATCCGTACTCGAACGCAATTGAAGGCGTGATTGGCGCGGTCAGGCCAGCCTTCGTGAAGCTCCAGCGGACGTTCGCGCCGACGACGAACGTGCCGCCGGGATTCCACTTGAAGCCGGTTATCCCTCCGGAGACCATGCGGCCCGGGTCTCCCCCAATCAACCTGATCGTCTGAACTCCGTCGATTGTCGGGTGTGGCTGCGACGACAGCTCGATTGGACGCAGCTCGGACACATGTCGCGTGAGGAACTCGGCGGTCAACGACAGACGCGGATGCACAGCGACCGCGGCGGCGCCGCCCACGGTGAACTCGTCCGACACGCCGCCCCGGATGATCCCGGTGTTGCCCGACAGCATCAACGGTCCGCGCTCGATCGCGCCGATACCGATGACGCGGAAGCCCGCGGTTCCGGCGCCGAGGAGGTTGTCTTCGTCGCCTGTCGGCAATCGCAGTTCGCCGGCAACCGCCACTCCCCCGCCGCGTGTCGAGACGAGTGTGTATTTGGCGCGGACAAGCGCGTCGGCCACGCCGCTTGCGACCGCAGAAGCCCGGGCCTGTACAAACGACTGCCCGCGATAGACGTTTACGCGCTCACCTTCGAGCGTCAGGCGCACGAACGGCAGCGCGCCGCCGATTTCGAAGCGATCGCCGATGCCGATGCTGGCAAATGCGGTGAGCGTGCTGGTGCGCACGCGCAGCTCCAGCGATTCGGTATCGAACGGGGCCGCTTCGTCCACGAACTGGTTGGCCGTCGTCAGCAGCGTGCCGTCGCGGAGGTTCTGATCGTCCAGCCGCTCGAACTGCGTGGTGGATCCGGAGACGCCGAACGAACCCCGGCCGTGTCCGGGCGTCAGCGCGCGCTCGATGAAGAAGCCGCCGAAACTGTCCGTCGCGCGTTCGACAGTCCCGAGTTGCGGATTCAATCGATACAGGAACCCGCTCGATGAGGTAGCGATGGGGACCGAGGCGAGATTGACGACCAGTGCCCGCGTGATGGTATCGCGCGCCATCTCGGCCGCCGCGCGATCGCGTTCGAAATCACCAGTGACGATGTCGCGATTGATGACAAGGAACGACACGATCTCGGTGACCGTGTCCTGCGCGAGCGCATGCGCCGGAAAGCACACTGCTGTGGTGATGCCCACCAGTACCGCTCTTACGTTCAGCTTCATGTTCGCCTGTCTCTCCACGATGACTCAGCCGTGCCGTTGACCTCGTGCGTATGCAACTCAGCTTCCAGCTTCCAGCTCCCGGTTTCCAGCTTCCAGCTTTCCGCTCAAACTGAAAAGCTGAAAGCCGTAGCTCTGAAGCCGGAAGCGGGAAGCCGCCAAGCTGGAAGCTGGAAGCTGGAAGCCGTACACTGAATCATCCCTTGAATTTGCCATCATTCGTCCCATCCCGCGTCGCCCTACTGCTGGCCGTGGCGTTGTCGCTCAACGGCTGTGCCGGCAGCCACGCGGTCGTGCGACAACCCGTTAGTGAGCTCGGCCGCGATGCGATCTCGGCGGTGTCGTGGTTCGTGCCCGAGCTTGGCGACGATGTGGCGGACCTCGTGCGCTGGCGTCGGAGCGTCGGTCCGCCCGTGGTCAGGATGGCGAACACGCCTCCGCCGGCCGCGGATCGGCTCGTCGTGGTGAACTGGAATGTCCACGTCGGCGGTGGGGACATCGCACGTTTGTTCGCAGACGTGCGTCAGCGGATGGGCCCCCACGTTCCGATCGTGCTGCTGTTGCAGGAGGCCTATCGCGCTGGCGACGAGGTGCCTCGCATGCTCGCACCGTCGGCAACGTTCGCATCGGTCATCCGGGAGATGCGCCAGGACGGCCGCCGCGAGGAGATCGAGGTGGTGGCCGAGTCGCTGGGCCTGCACGCGTACTACGTGCCCTCCATGCGGAATGGCGGACCGTCGGCCTCCGACGAGGACCGCGGCAACGCGATCCTGTCCACCATTCCACTGTCGGATCTGTCGGCCATCGAGCTGCCCTTCGAACGTCAGCGCCGCGTGGCCGTCGCGGCGACGGTCTCCGGCGCGACGCTGGACGGCAGGCCGTGGCGCGTGCGGGTCGTTTCAGCCCACTTCGACAACATGAGCGGCGCGCGTCGTCTCTGGATTGCCGGCAGTGAGTTCGCCCGCGCGCGGCAGGCGCGGGGACTGCTGACGGCGTTGGGCGGCGAGCCGTCGCTGGTCCTCGGTGCCGACATGAACACGCTGTTCGGATTCCGCGATCGCGCCTACGCCGAAGCCGCGCGCGCGTTTCCCGATACGCATGTCACGGATCGCCGCCCGACCTTCCACGGCCTGATGCGGCTCGATCACCTGTTCTTCAGGCTTCCTGACGGCTGGCAGGCGGAGTTCCATCGCCTGGATGACAATTACGGCTCCGACCACCACCCGCTTGTCGGTCAGGTCGCCGTCGCCGCCGATCGTGCGACCCCTGCCCCGTGAGCGGGCGAACCGTCGTGAACCTTGAACCGCGCGATCCCGCACCCTGAACGTGAAGCCGGACCCTGCACCCTGAACCTCGAACCCTGCCCTTTGAACCCCTGAACCCTTGAACCGTCGCGGTGTATAATTACCGCCTCCCCCAATGCCTATCGCTCCAGGCACTCCGGTCGGGCCGTACCATGTTCTTTCGCAGCTTGGTGCCGGCGGCATGGGAGAGGTCTATCGTGCGCAGGATCCCAGGCTGTCGCGCGAGGTCGCGCTCAAGGTAATCCGTCGCGTGCTCTCCGTCGGCCCCGACGCGAAAGACGACGCGCTCGACCGGCTGCTGCGCGAGGCCATCCTGGCTTCCGCCCTCAACCACCCGAACATCGTCACCATCTACGAGACCGGCGTCGTGGACGACGACCGGTACATCGCGATGGAGTTGATCGAGGGGACCACCCTGCGGCAGGCAGCGGCGCAGGGCCTGCCCGTGGGCCGCGTGATCGGAATCGCACGGCAGGTTTCGGAAGCGCTGGCGGTGGCGCACGCTGCCCAGATTATCCACCGCGACATCAAGCCGGACAACGTGATGGTCCGGCCTGACGGGTATGCGAAGCTGCTCGACTTCGGCCTGGCGAAGGCGCAGCCGGAGACGATCACCATCGGCGCCAGCACGCCGACCGGCCCGATGACCGAGTCCGGGCTCATCCTCGGCACCATCGGCTACATGGCTCCGGAGCAGGCCCGCGGCGAGATGGTGTCGCAAGAGGCGGACGTCTTCGCGCTCGGCGTCATGCTGTACGAGCTCGTCACCGGCCGGCATCCGTTCATGGCCCCGTCGCAACTCGGGACCCTGCACGCGCTGATGTGGGAAACCCCCGAGCCTCCCTCGTTCGTCAACTCCGAGCTGCCGCGGGCGATCGATCAGCTGATCGTCGAGATGCTCCACAAGGATCCGCGCCTGCGGCCAGGTGCGAGCGAGGTCATGTATCGCCTCAACCTCGCGCACGATTCCACCATTGCCGTGGCGCTCTCGGCCGTCACCGTCTCGCAGCCACGCCCTGGCGCCACCCGCGAGATCGTCGGCCGCGATCTGGAGCTCGATGCGCTGCAGCACGAGTACGAACGTGCGCAGCGGGGGCAGGGTCGACTGGTTGTCGTGTCCGCCGAAGCGGGCATGGGCAAGACGATCCTGGTCGACGCGTTCGTGAAGCAGCTGGAGCACCAGCAGGAGCCGGTGCGCGTCGGACGCGGCCGCTGCTCGGAACGCCTGGCCGGCAGCGAAGCGTACCTTCCCGTGCTCGAAGCACTGGACAGCCTGCAGAAGAGCGAGCAGCTTGGCAGCATCGCGCGGCTGATGCGGGCGCTGGCGCCGAGCTGGTACGCGCAGGTCATGCCCCCCTCGGACAACGACTCGTCGGCCGCGCGGCTTGCCGCAGAGACCGCCAGCGGATCGCAGGAGCGACTGAAGCGGGAGATCGCCGCGCTCTTCGAAGAGCTCGGCCGGATGCAGCCGGTGGTCCTCTGCTTCGACGACATGCACTGGGCCGATCCGTCCACGACGGATCTGATCGCCTATCTGGCGAGGCGAATCGACACCACGCGCCTGATGATCATCGCCACCTGTCGTCCGTCCGATCTGGCGCAGGCGCGCCATCCCTTCCTGTCGGTGAAGCTCGACCTGCGCGCGCGTGGCATGTGCCGGGAGATCATGCCGGACTCACTCGATCTGGGCGCGGTCGCGCGCTACATCGCGCTGCAGTTTCCCGAGCACACGTTCCCGACCGACTTTGCGAGGCTGGTGCACGAGCGCAGCGAAGGGAATCCGCTGTTCATGGCGGACCTGCTCCGCGACCTGCGGCGACGCCAGCACGTGAGGCAGAAGGACGGGCGCTGGATCCTCGGCGCCGAGCTGCCAGCCGTCGAGCGCGAACTGCCCGACACGATCCGCAGCGCCGTGCAGCGCAAGGTGGAAGCGCTCGATGACGCCGACCGCCGGCTGCTCGGTGCCGCCAGCGTGCAGGGGGTGGACTTCGACTCGGCCATGGTGGCTGCGGCGCTTCAACTGCACGAGGAAGAGGTCGAGGATCGGCTCGAGCGGCTCGAGCGGGAGCACGCGCTCGTGCGGTTCGTCGACGAGCACGAAGAGCGCGATCGCACGCTGACGCTGCGGTATCGATTCGCGCATCAGCTGTACCACGCCGCCTTCTACGAATCGCTCCGCGGCACCCGCCGCGTCGCGCTCAGTCGCGCCATCGCGCAGCGGCTCGTCGCGCGTCTGGGCGATGCCGCCGCGGATTCTGCGGCCCCGCTCGCCGTGCTGCTCGAAACCGCGAGGGATTACGTGCAGGCGGCGCACTTCTGGAACCGCGCCGCGCAAGCGGCGGCGAGGCTCTACGCGCACGACGAGTCGGCGAGGCTCGCGCGGCGCGGCCTCGACCTCCTTCGGTCGGAGCCCGAGAGCAGCGCCAAGGCGGAAACGGAGCTCGAGCTGCAGATCAGTTACGCGATGGCGCTCAAGACCGGCCGCGG
>JBOGIX010000461.1:0-2139 GCA_050744685.1 Vicinamibacterales bacterium
CCGCCGGAGAAGAGCGCCTCGCGATAGCCCGCTTCGCGCGCATCGACCGTGGCTGCGGCGTTGGGGACGCCGACGAACGCGATCCGTCGCGCGCCGAGACGAAGCAGGTGCTCGGTGATCATGTACCCGGCCCGCCGATTGTCGATGCCGACGAGATCGTGATGGCCGCGGCGCGGGTAGCGGGCGACCGTGCGATCGAGCAGCACCACCGGGATATTGGCCTCGTCCAGCGCCCGCGCGATACGCGCATTCACGTCGTCTTCCGCGGCCGTCAGTTCAAGCGGCGCGAAGAACACACCCGAGACACGGCGATCGATGTACTGGCGACAGAGGCGGCAGGCCTCCTCCGCCTTGCTGGCCCCCGCGCCGCTCAGGCTGCCCCAGAGAAGCGCGTGCTCGCGCGCGAGCGGCGACGCCATCATGCCCTGGCAGATCGGCTCGAAGATCTCCGTGTCGCCCAGATCGGGAATGAGGAGGCCGAAGGACAAGCCGGACGTCGCGAGTTGCGCCTTGACGTAAGTGCCCGACCCGGCACGCCGTTCGACCAGTCCCGCCAGCTGCAGATCGCGGACCGCGCGCCCGACGGTGATCCGCGATGCGCCGAACTGCCGCACGAGATCCGCTTCGCTCGGCAGGCGATCGCCGTGCCCGAGCCGCCCCGACTGAATGTCACGCCGCAGGGCCGAAAACACACGCTGGTACTTGGGCGTTTGCGAAGCGCTGGCCATGAATTAATATGATATGACAACTTTGTGACGATTGGAAAATGGGCGACAAATTTGCCTGAATGGTTGTTAGCGTGAATGCTCGCTGTTATGCTGTCCGAGTAAGTTGATATAGCAATAGCTCGAGCATTCGTGAGGTGGCAATGGGCACGGCGGCGGTCTCCAGGCATTTTCTCGTGGCGTCGGATTTCGATCAGACGCTCAGCTTCAACGACTCGGGGCTCGTCCTGAGCGAGCTGCTCGGCGTCACGGACTTCCAGCAGAAATGCGAGGGCCTCGCGCGCAGCAACCTGGTGCAGCAGGGAGGCGAGCTCGCGTACCTCATCCGTCACGATCCCGAGTTCCGCGGCGTGCGTCGCGAGCACCTCGAGGAGACCGGCCGGCGCGTGCGGTTGCGCACCAACATCCCGGCGCTCGTCGAGTTCCTCGAGCGTGGCCTCGATGGATGCCGTTTCTCCTTTTTCGTGATCTCCGCAGCGCCGCGCGAGGTGATTCAGTCGGCGCTCGCGGGGATCGTCGACCCGGAGCACGTGTTCGGCACGGAGCTCGATTACGACCCCGGCTCCGGCGAGGTGCGATCGATTCGGCGCGTCCCTGCCGGATACGGCAAGGTGGCCGTCGTCGAGGAGCTCGAGGCGCGCCTCGGCACCGCGCCGGATCGCACGATCTACATCGGCGACGGCAGCTCCGACGTGCACGTCATGCTGCACGTCAACAACCGCGAGGGCTTCACCATCGCGGTCTCGGAGAATCGACTCCTGTCGGGCATCGCGCGCCGGACCATCCTGAGCGACGATGCGTTCAGCGTGACGGTGCCGATCCTGGAACAGGTGCTCGGGTGGGGCGTGGGAGAGATCCGCGCGCTGTTCGAAAGCAATGGCCTCTCGCTGCACGAGTGGGAGAAGGCGCGCACTGATCGCGTCACCGTCCGCGAAGCGCCCCCCAGCGCGCGCACTGCTGTCGCCTGAGGAGCCGCGATGATCGAGTATCTCGGCTGGACGGCGACGGCGGTGTTCGTCGGCTCGTACCTGTGCAAGCGATCCGACGCGCTCAAGCGCGTGCAGATGGCGGGGGCGCTGATCTGGATCGTTTACGGCCTGCTGATCCAGGCCACGCCGGTCATCGCGGCCAATGCGCTGGTGTTCGGTGCTGCGGGGTGGGCGCTGTTCATGTCGGAGCGTGGAGCGCACCGAGACCATCGAGGGTAACTGAGGCGGAGGAGCCGGAGGTTATCGAGGGAACGGATCCACAAACGGAGATGAGATGAAGCCAACGGACGGGCACGGAGAATACAGTTGCGAGCACGTTCGAGATGGCGCCGCGGTTTCGGCGGCCGGCCCTTGGGCCGGCCGCAGGACGGAGGAGGTCGCCGTCGCACGCAAACAGCCGCTGTTCGCCGTGGGCTGCTTGCGTG
>JBOGIX010000462.1:0-3102 GCA_050744685.1 Vicinamibacterales bacterium
GTGCTGACCGCGTCGGAGGGATACAGCACGAGCGACTCCGGAATCGCGCGCATCATCGCGAGGTCCTCGAGCGCCATCTGTGAGGGGCCGTCCTCGCCAATCGACACGCCTGCGTGCGAGCCGGTGAGCTTCACGTTGTTCCTGGAGATGCCGGCCATGCGGATGAAGTCGGCGGCCCTCGTCAGGAAGCAGGCGAAGGTCGAGGGAAACGGAATCGCGCCGCGCGCGGCGAACCCGGTCGCGGCGCCCACCATCACCTGCTCGGCGATGAACATCTCGTAGAAGCGATCCGGGCACGCTTTCTCGAAGCGATCGCTGAACGTCGAGTTCTTGACGTCGGCATCGAGCGCCACGATGCGCGGATCGACCTGACCCACGGCGGCGAGCGCCGTGCCCCACGCTTCACGCGTGGCCACCATGTCCCCTTTCTTGTAGGCGGGCGCCGCAAGCTTCGAGTAATCCGCGGCCGCCTCCGGCCGCGCCTTGCCGCGCGGCCCCTCGATCGCGGGTGCGGCGGCGTCCGGGACGAGCTGCTTCTCGAGCTCGGCGACGGCGTTGTTCCCCTCTTCGCCCGCCTTGAGCGCCTTCCCGTGCCAGCCCCCCTTGCCTTCAATGGCGGAGAGTCCCTTGCCCTTGATCGTCCGCGCGACGAGGACCGTCGGACGTCCGGAGGTCGCGCGCGCTTTCTCGAGTGCGTCGAGCAACGCCTGTACGTCGTGGCCGTCGAGGGTGATGGCGTTCCATCCGAACGCCGTCCAGCGTGCGGCGATGCGATCGAGGTCGTGCCCGAACTCGGTCGGTTGACTCTGGCCGAGCGCGTTTGCGTCGACGATCGCGCAGAGGCTGTCGAGCTTGTGATGCGAGGCGGCGTCCGCGGCTTCCCACACGGAGCCTTCGGCGATCTCGCCGTCCCCCAGCAGCACGTAAGTCCGGTACGGCGAGCCGATCCGGCGCGCATTGAGGGCGATGCCGACGGCGGCACAGATGCCCTGTCCGAGCGAGCCCGTGGTGACGTCGACGAACGGCAGGCGCGGCGTGGGGTGTCCTTCGAGATCCGACTCGAACTTGCGGAGCTCGAGCAGCTGTTCGCGCGGGAACAACCCGGCCTCCGCCCACGCCGCATAGAGGACGGGCGCCGCGTGCCCCTTCGACAGCACGAAGCGATCGTTGTCGGGATTCTGCGGATCCTTCGGGTCGAAGCGCATTTCCGAAAAGAACAAAACCGCCATGATCTCGGCGGCCGAGAGACACGTCGTCGGGTGACCGCTGCCGGCCGCCGTCGTGGATGCCACCGAATCGATCCGCAGTCGGGTGGCGACGTTGCGAAGGGCCGGGACGGATGTGGCTGCCATAGAGTAGTCGACCTCGTCTACAAGCTGGTGCTGTCTGCCGCGCGCATGCCGATGGTCCGGTTGCCGCTCAAAAGGTGAAGTTTATCACCGCTCTTCGCACGCCCTGACGGCCAGCAGGTACTCGGCGGCGAGCGGCCCTTCCGCCGCCGCGCGGGTCGACATCGCGGCCAGGGCGCGGGCTGCGTAGGCGGCGTAGGTATCCTTGTGCGACGTGCGCGCGAGGCGGACGAGCATGCGTGCGGAGGCGCAGTTGCCGATGAACGGCTTCACGCGCTCGCGCAGCAGTCCCACGTCCGCCTGTTCGTCGCCGGCCCGATCGAAGAAGCCGCCGGCCTGGTCGTCCCAGAGCGTCCTGATCGCGTGGAGGGCGAGCTCCTCGGCCATCATCTCGTACACGATGTTGCCGGTTGCGTCGAAGGCGTCGAGGTTTGCCGTGGCCGTGGCGACCTGATCGTCGAGCAACCCCCGGAGCCGCGGGAGGCCGTCGAAGTAGTGCGCGATGCCCGCGCCGGGCCGGTAGCAGAGCAGCGTCAGGCGCTCGAGCGACTTGATCGCGAACTCGGACAGCGCCGCATCGTTCATCCGGCGTCCGGCAGAAAGCGCGGCGCTCACCATTGCAGCGTTCCAGTCGACATACAACGTGCGATCGATCCAGGGCGCACCCGCGCGATCGGCCTCGTCGTGCGCAGAATGTTCGTCGTACGAGCTGTCAGCGCGCTGCGATCCCGCCCAGCCGCCGTCGACCGGATCCGCCAGCCAGGTCTGGACGTAGCGCAGGATATCCTCCGCGCGCTCGGCGTATCGCGCGAGCGCCAGCGCCTCGAAGGCCTCGACGTAGAGCGCCAGCAGGGCAGCGTTCACCTCGAGCAGCTTCTCCGCGCTCGGCCGCTCCCAGCCGCGATCCTGGCAGCAACGAAAGAAGCCGCCGTCGCGCTCGTCGTAGAGCGCGCTCCAGCCCATCGCGTCGAGCGAGGTGACGGCGATCTCGCGAAAGCGCTCCTCCTGCTGCTCCCGGTAAAGATCGAGCGCAAGGCGGATCGGTGCGACGTGCGGAAACTTCGGCGCGCCGCCAAAGCCGCCATGGTCCGGATCGAAGGCCTCGACGACCTGCCCGACGAGCCGATCCACATCTGGCGCCGGCGATGACGGCTCCGGCGCCGCAATCGTGGACGGCGGCGCCGCGTACCGGCCGGTGGCGAATGCGTCGAACACACGCTGGAGAATCCCCGGCAGGCGCTCCGGACCGACATACGTGCCCCCGCCGAGCACGCGTCCGTCGGGCGTGAGGAATGCGGTGGTCGGCCAGCCTCCCAGGCCGTAGCGCAGCCCGACGTCGGGCCGCCGATCGGCGTCGACGCGCACCGGAATGAAGCGATCCGCAACGAGCGCGGCCACGTCCGGGTCCGCGTAGCTCGTGCGGTCCATCTCGGCCGAGTGGCTGCACCAGGTCGCCACGATCGAGAGCAGCACCGGCTTGTGTTCCGTACGCGCGCGCGCGAACGCGTCGGCGCTCCACGGGAGCCAGGCGATGGCGGCCATGAGCCGTCAATTATAATGAGCGGATGCTCGCGCTGCGGTATGCCGCTGTGCTGGCGCTCGTGTTCTGGATTGGCGGCCTGACGGCGCTCGGCGCGCTCGCGGCGCCCGCGGCATTCGACGTGCTCGGGGCGCATGCCGAAGGACGCGCACTGGCCGGCGCCGTGTTCGGCGAGACGCTCAGGCGCTTCCATCTGGCCTCATACCTCTGCGG
>JBOGIX010000463.1:0-3063 GCA_050744685.1 Vicinamibacterales bacterium
AACGTTGTTCAGTTCGTCAAGTGTGTAGGTGGTTCGCTGTCTTTCGCCGCTCGGTGAACTACACCCGCGACTCCGGAAGTCCCAGCGCCACCCGCTGATACTCGACGGGTTCCGCCTTCGCCCTCGCGGGCTCCGGCGGACTGTGCTTGCACGTTCTATCTAGTTTTCAAAGAACCGGATGTCTTGCACCGACCACCCCGACCAATCGTTCGCGCCGAGGTCGCCGCGTTCCCCACCAGCTTTATTTCCTTCAGGGGAACCTTTCAATACTACAGAAGGCTTCTCACCTTGTCAACCCCCTCTGCGCCACCGCTTCGATTTTTCTCGAGCTCGCCTGTGCAAGGCCGCGCTCTCGAATCACCGCCGCACCGCAGGTCCACTCGACCTCGCGCCGACGGAATATCGCTCCCCGTCCCGGGGGCGATGGCTCCGACGCGCGTAAGCGGCTTGGGAGTTGTGCGTGAAGGAAGTGTCGGCGGGTAAATGCCGCCGGCGAGTCACGCTCGGTATCAATCAATATACGTCGCAGCACCGAGGCTGTCAACCCGTCGCTGTTGCTCTTCGACAGCTCGGCCGCGCCGCACGCGATTGAACGCCAGTCAGTATACGCGCTCACTGCACCCGCAGCAAGTACGCACGCCGGCCGACCTCGAGCACATACTCGCGGCCACGCGCGAGCACCTCCTGCTGCACCACGAACGGTCCCTCGATCCTCATTCCATCGAGCTTCACCGCGCCCTGCTTCAGCTTCTGATCCGCCTCACCGCCAGATGCCGCCAGCTTCAACTGCACCAGCACGCGGCGAAACGGCTGCGACTCCTCCGGCAGCGGCCACTCTCGCACTTCGAGCGACGCGCGATCCACCTCGCCTTTCGCAAACCGCCGCTCGAATCCTTCCGCCGCGCGCCGCGCCGCCTCTTCTCCATGGAAGCCCGCGACGATGCGCGTCGCGAGATCGACCTTCGCCTGCTTCGGATGCAGTGAACCGGCGGACACCGCGTTGCGCCGCTCCACCACCTCGCCCGGCGCCAGATCGGTCAGCAGCTCGTAGTACTTCCACATCAACTCGTCGGAGATGGACATCAGCTTGCCGAACATCTCCGGCGCGCTCTCCGTCACGCCGACATAGTTGCCGAGACTCTTCGACATCTTCTCGACGCCATCCAGCCCCTCCAGGAGCGGCGTCGTCATCACCACCTGCGGCTCGAGATCGAACGCCGGCATGATGTCGCGCCCGACGTTGAGGTTGAACAGCTGGTCGGTGCCGCCGAGCTCGACGTCCGCCTCGAGCACCACCGAGTCGTAGGCCTGCGCCAGCGGATACAGGAATTCGTGCACGGCTATGGGCTTCCCCGCATCGTAGCGCTGCTTGAACTCGCGGCGCTCGAGCATCTGCGCCACGTTGTACTTCGCGGCCAGCTTGATCCATCCGACGCTGCCGAGCGGCTCCAGCCATTCACTGTTGAAGCGCGTCACCGTCTTGCCGGGATCGAGGATCTTGAAGATCTGCGTCTTGTAGGTTTCCGCGTTCTGCGCGATCTCCTCCATCGTGAGCGGCGGCCGCGTCTTGCTGCGCCCCGTGGGATCGCCGATGAGCGCCGTGAACGCCCCAACCACATACACGACCGTGTGGCCCAGATCCTGGAAGTGCTTCATCTTCCGGATGAGCACGGTGTGCCCGAGGTGCAGGTCGGGCGCCGTGGGATCGAAGCCAACCTTCACGGTCAGCGCCGTGCCCGTTTTCGCCGCCCGTTCGAGCTTGGCGCGCAGCTCGTTGGCCCGGACCACGTCCACGCACCCCTTGGTCAGGTACGCCAGCTGTTCGTCGAGAGTCATCCCCTCTTATTGTGTATCGCCAGCAAGCCGGCGCAGCCGGCCGGCGGCGCGGCGCGTGAGATCGGTGACATTGCGCAGGACGGCCGCTCCTCCGAGCAGCGCGGCTGGATACGGACGCGTATCGCGAACGAAGCGCTCGAGCTCCGCCGCTTGCGCATCCGAGCCGTGAATGGTGCGCTCCTCGAACTCGAAGCGTCCCTCCCAGAACAGCCACTGCACCTTGCGGGATTCAGGCATCGAGCGCAGGAACGATCGCGGAAACGAGTAGCGCCACTCTGCATGGAGAAGGTGGTACTTCATGAGGAAGGTGATGCGTCCCGGCTCGATGTCGATGAGCCATCGATGATGAGAGAGTCCGGCGATACCCGGCCGCTCCCACCCGCGCGACTGTTCCGCGGCGCGCGACGGAACCTCTATGTAGCCGGCGCGCGCGACGCGCACGAGCTCGCTGCACACCCAGATCGGATCGCGCAGGTCCTCGAGGGTGTGCGAGCAGACGGCGAAGTCGATCGACTTGTCGGCGAGCGGCCAGGGCTCGCGCGCGCACAGGTCGCGCTGCACCCACGACCGCCGATCGAATCGTTCGACCGCCCCGCCCTGCGAACCCGGCCGGCCGATGGTCCGATAGTACCCGCGCGTCTCGAACGGCTCCGCGTCGATGATCATATCGGCGCGGTTGAACGGGCAGGCCCAGCCTCCCACGTCGAGCACCACGTCGGCTTCCCGCACCCTGGCCAGCACCTGCTGGACGTTTGGCTCGAACATCTCAGGCCCTCGTTGCCGCCAAACTATAGCCGCCCCGGAGCGCCGCAACGCTCCGCGTTAACATTACTGGGCCGATGCCTTCGCGCCTCCACCCACCGCAGCTGACCCGGCGGACGGTCCTTCGCGGGATCGGCGCGGTTACCCTCGGCACGGCTGCGGGGGCTACGGCTCACGGCTTCATGTACGAGCGGCACCATCTCGAGGTGACTGAAGAAACGCTCGAGGTGATCGGCTGGCCGCCCCCGCTCAGCGGGCTGCGCATTGGCTTCGTCACCGATCTTCATCGCAGCGCCACCGTCTCCCACGAGATGATCGCCGGCGCCGTGCAGGTACTCATGTCGCACCGCCCCGATCTCATCGTCGTCGGCGGCGATTACGTCACCAACCGGGATCGGCGCTACATCCAGCCCGCCGCAGACGCGCTGGCAGGACTGTCTGCCCCTCACGGCGTGTTCGCCGTGC
>JBOGIX010000464.1:0-4653 GCA_050744685.1 Vicinamibacterales bacterium
TTCGCGCAGCGCGCTGCCCACACGTTCGGCCTGCGCATGTCCGCGTGCACTCAGCGGTATCTCGGGCAGCCTCCCTGTGAGGACTCGCCCGATTGCATCGGTGTGCGCGTGCCTGACCAGCAGGATCGTGCAGGTCGCGGCGCAGGATCGGCTTCCCTTGAGGTGTACGCTCACGTCCGCGGCGTCGTATGTGTTCAATACGGGACTTCAGGTACGCTGCGATCTGGACTCGAGCCTGGCGGCGCCGAGGTAGCGGCACCAGTCGAGCAGTTCGGCGTCAGCGATCGAGTAGATGACGGCATTCGCAGCGCGCCTGCGCAATACGAACCCGGCGTGAAACAGCACCTGCAGGTGCTTCGAAATCGTTGACGGTTCGGATTCGATCGCCACGGCGATCATGCCGATCGGCTGCTCCGCCCGCCCCAGCACATCGAGAATACGCACATGCGTCACGTCCCCGAGTGCGCGTCCCCGCCGCGCCACCAGGGTGAGCTGCTCATCTGTGAAACGTTGCATAGGCGCATCTGCCCAGGCGCGCATACGTGCTTGTGAGCGTCCGGTCGCCTGCGCGTGTGCGCTGACTGGAACCCGCTTTGCTACTTACCCTCTCGCACGCCGTGCCGATGCTGCCGTTTAAGCAAGTCGGGCACCACGCCAGGAGCTGCCCGGCTACGCAGAAGGGGACCACATATTCATGCAGATTCTGATCACGGGTGGGGCGGGCTTCATTGGCTCCCACCTTGCGGACGAACTGATGCGCCGCGATCACCGCGTGCGCGTGCTCGACATCCTCTCACCTCAAGTGCACGGCGAGGGCTGCGGTCGTCCCGAGTACCTCGACCCCGATGTGGAGCTGCAGCGCGGAGACGTGCGCGATCGCGACGCCGTGCGCCGCGCGCTGGAGGGCGTCGACATCGTGTATCACCTCGCGGCCGCGGTGGGCGTCGGCCAGAGCATGTACGAGATCGAACATTACGTGTCGACCAACACCGTCGGCACGGCAGTGCTGCTGCAGCAGATCGTCCGCCAGCGCGTGCAGCGCCTCGTCGTCGCGTCGAGCATGAGCCTGTATGGCGAAGGGCTGTATGCGGATGCGCGCGGCAACCGCGTCGAGGGGACAGAGCGAGGGCTCGAGCAGCTGCGCGCTGCCGAGTGGGAAGTGCGCGACGTTCATGGCGACATCCTCGTCCCGGTGGCGACGCCGGAAACGAAGACTTCGTCGCTCTCGTCCGTCTACGCCCTCTCGAAGTTCGACCAGGAGCGCCTTTGTTTGATGATTGGGCGCGCCTACGACATCCCCACCGTCGCGCTGCGCTTCTTCAACGTGTTCGGCACGCGCCAGGCGCTCTCGAATCCCTATACCGGCGTCCTCGCGATCTTCGCCGCGCGCCTGCTGAACGACCGCGCGCCGCTCATTTTCGAAGACGGCCTGCAGCAGCGCGACTTTGTCAGCGTCCATGACGTCGTGCAGGCATGTTGTCTGGCCATGGAGGTGCCGGAGGCCGCCGGACATGCATTCAACGTCGGCAGCGGCCGGTCCTACTCGGTGCGCCAGGTGGCAGACATGCTGGGGCGCGTGCTGCATCGCGATGTCGCGCCTGACGTCTCCGGGAAATACAGGGTCGGCGACATCCGGCACTGCTTCGCCGACATCACGCTGGCGCGGACAGTGCTCGGCTACGAGCCTGCGGTGATGCTCGAAGACGGACTGGACGAACTGGCCGCGTGGTTGCGCGAGCAGACCGCGCACGATCGCGTGGCCGACGCGAGCCGCGAGCTGGCCACCCGGGGGTTGACGGTATGAGGCACGCACCGACGCGCCCGCTGGCGCTCATCACCGGTGGCGCTGGATTCGTCGCCACCAACGTGGCCGAACGATTGCTGCAGGATGGATGGCGTCTCCGTCTCTTCGACAACCTCTCGCGTGCGGGCGTCGACCAGAACGTCGAATGGCTGAAGGCCCATCCAGCGGCCGGCGGGCGCGGCGAGGCGGTGGAACTCGTGATCGGCGACGTGCGCGATGCGGCCGCAGTGCGCAGGGTGGTGGCGGGCACGAGCCGCGTCTTTCACTTCGCGGCGCAGGTTGCGGTCACGACGAGCCTCGACGACCCGATCGGCGACTTCGAGATCAACGCCAGGGGCACGCTGAATCTGCTCGAGGCGATTCGTGGGCTGGATGAACCGCCGAGCCTGCTGTTCACCTCGACGAACAAGGTCTACGGTCACCTCGACGACCTGCGGCTGCGGCGGCAATCGACTCGGTACGAACCGGAGGATCCCTTCGTCGCGAAGCGCGGCGTCTCCGAAGGCCGTGCGCTCGACTTTCACAGCCCGTACGGCTGCTCGAAGGGGGCCGCCGAACAGTACGTCCTCGACTACGCGCGCACCTTCGGGCTTCCCGCCGCCGTGTTCAGGATGAGCTGCATCTACGGACCACACCAGTTCGGCACCGAGGATCAAGGCTGGGTGGCGCACTTCCTGATCCAGGCGCTCACGCGCCGGCCGCTCACGATCTACGGCGACGGTCTGCAAGTACGCGACGTCCTTTATGTCGAGGATCTGGTCGACGCGATGATGCTCGCACACGACGCCATCGCTGATCTCTCGGGCCAGGCGTTCAATATCGGCGGGGGCCGCGACAACACGGTGAGCCTGCTCGAGCTCATCGATCTCATCGCTGTGATGCTCGGACGACGGCCGGCGTACCGCCTCGAGCCGTGGCGCACGGCGGATCAGCGCTATTACGTCTCCGACACCTCGAAATTCGAGCTCGCCACGGGCTGGCGGCCGCGAGTCCCGGTGGCAGAAGGCGTCGAGCGGCTCGCGCGGTGGCTCGTCGAGTCGGGCACTGCAGCGGCCTCGGAACTGGTCGCGGGCAGGGTGGCATCGTGAAGTTCGCCCTCGTCAACCCGCGCTGGACCTTCGACGGCAGCATCTACTTCGGCTGCCGCGAGCCGCACCTCCCGCTGGAGTACGGCTACGCGCGCGCGCTCCTCGAGCGCGAGGGACACGAGGTGCTGCTCGTCGATGCGCAGCTGCACGACGTGCCGCTCGGGGAAGTGGTCGAACGGATCTCCGGGTTCGGCCCCGATCGGATAGTGATCACCACGGCACCGAGCTATCTGTTCTGGCGCTGCGCCCCGCCCGAGCTGCGCGTGCCGCGCGCAACGCTCGCGGCCCTCGAGCACCTGCCCGCCATCCGCATCGTCGTCGGACCGCACGCATCCACCACGCCGGCCACGACTCTGCGAAAGCTCGGCGCCGACATCGCAGTGCTCGGCGAGTGCGAGGAAACGCTGCCGCGGCTCGCCGCCGGCCCGTCGGCGTGGTGCACGGTCCCGTCCGTGGCCTACGTTGCTGGCGGCGATCTGAAGGTCCAGGGCGGCCCGCACGCCGCCGACATGGCGACATTGCCGCCGCTCGCGTGGAGCCGCGAGGACTTGCAGCGCCATCGCCATCATCATCATCGCTTCGATGCGGCTCCCTCGGGGCCAGGCGCGGAGATGGAAGTATCGCGTGGCTGTCCCTATCACTGCACGTTCTGCGCGAAGGACAACTTCCGCGACGACTATCGCAAGCGGCCGCTCGGCGTGGTCCTCGAAGAGCTCGACGGGCTGCTCGCGCACGGGGTCGAGTACATCTACTTCATCGACGAGATCTTCCTGCCGAATCGCGACCTGCTCGAGGCCCTCGTGCCCCGCGGCGTGAAGTTCGGCATCCAGACGCGGATCGATCTCTGGAACGCGCAGAATCTCGAGCTGCTCGGACGGGCCGGGTGCGTCTCGATAGAGGCGGGCGTCGAGAGCATCACCGTCGAAGGGCGCAACCTGCTCGACAAGGGCAGCCGTCTGACGACCGAGCAGATCGCGGAACGGCTGATTGCGGCGCGGCAGCACGTGCCCTTCGTTCAGGCCAACCTGCTGGAGTCGGGTACGGACGATCCGGTGGAGGTGGACGCCTGGCGGCAGCGCCTGCGGGGCTTCGGAATCTGGGCCAACAAGCCGGTGCCGATGTTCCCGTATCCCGGCTCTCCCGGGTACACCCGCCAGTGGGGCGCGCCAGACGACGCGGCGTGGGAACGGGCCATGGAGCACTACCTGGCGCGGTACGACGAGTTCAGCGACATCCAGGAAGCCCGCCCGCGTCCGCTGCAGGAGCTCGAGCTCGGTACTCGCAATGCGTACGCCACACGTGCTTGACACAAGCGCTCGCGTGCCACGACGAGCGATCATGCCGTCCTCCCGCATGCGCGCCGAGTCATCCGGCGGGACGAGATTCGCAACCGCCGTCTCCGAGAAAACCGGTCGGCGTTCGATCGGCCATATCTTGATGACCACCGATGCGGTCGGCGGCGTCTGGCGTTATTCAGTCGATCTCGGGCGCGCCTTCGGCAGGCGCGGCGTGCGGACCACGTTGGCGGTGATGGGACCATCGCCCGACGATGCGCAGCGGCGGGAGGCGGAGGGAGCCGGGCTCGCACTGATCGACCGGCCGTATCGGCTCGAATGGATGGAGGAGCCGTGGGCCGACGTCGAGCGCGCCGGACCCTGGCTCCTCGAACTCGCGCGGGCGCTTCGTCCCGATGTCGTCCACTTGAACGGATATGCGCACGCCGCGCTGCCCTGGACCCAACCGACTCTCGTGGTCGCGCAC
>JBOGIX010000465.1:0-5449 GCA_050744685.1 Vicinamibacterales bacterium
CTCCATCGTCTCGCGATAGAGCCTGGCATTCTCAATCGCGACCGCGGCCTCGGTCGCGAGCGTCTCGAGCGCGGCGCGCGTGGAGTTCGACAGCAGCGATCCCTTCTCGCGGCTGTCGAGATAGAGGACGCCGATGCGGCGTTCCTCGCCGATGGCCTCGGCACGATCGAGATACCGGACCAGCCGCAGCGGGACGCAGAGCACGTTGCGGATGCCGAGCGCGACGGTGCCCATGTGGACGTTGGCGAGATCGCCGTCCAGCAGATCGGCGACGAGCCGCGGCTCGCCGGTGCGGAACACCTCTTCCGGGATCTTGCGGCTGGTGGCGAAGCTGCCACCCGAGAGTGTCGTGTGGCCGCGCCCGCGCGCCATCTTGAACTCGAGATCGTCGCCGTTGCTCGCGAGCATGATGAATCCGCGCTCCGCGCCGCTCACTTCGATCGCCGAGTCCAGCACCAGCGAGAGTACATCGTCGAGCACGCGCCCGGAGCCGAGCGCGCGGAGCCCTTCGAGGAGCGCGGCGATCTGCCTGAGGTCGCCTATCGCTGTCGTCGTGACACGATCGACCGCAGGCTGCGTGTCGGCGAGCAGGAAGACCATCTCGGCGCCGCCGGTGCGGCCGAGCCGAATGCGGTCTCCGTGGGCGAGCACACGGTCGGTGACCTGCTCGCCGTTGACATAGGTGCCGTAGCGGGAGTTCCGGTCGCGCAGCGTGAAGCGGTTGCCTTCGAGGGTGATCTCCGCGTGATCGCGCGAGACCTCGCTGCCCGCGAGCCGAAGGTCGTTCGTTTCGCGGCGGCCGA
The DNA here is from genome assembly GCA_050744685.1 of Vicinamibacterales bacterium. Taxonomy (GTDB): domain Bacteria; phylum Acidobacteriota; class Vicinamibacteria; order Vicinamibacterales; family 2-12-FULL-66-21; genus JACCXG01. The sequence goes on from JBOGIX010000465.1 coordinate 804, forward strand.
TCTCGAACTGGGCTTTCGAAACCGGGACGATCCGTCGGCCGAGGGCGTCGGTGACTTCGAGACGGGCGTCGGACATTCGTTAACAGTCTAAATCAGAGCCGGTTCAGGTCACGTCAGCGCCGTTTGCCCCGCACCAGGCCCAGAATGACGACGATGGCGGCGGCCCCGGCAAGGACGGCGGCGATTGTCTGCCAGCGTTCTGGATCGGCGGCAGTGCGGGACGCGTAGCCGAGATACAGCGCGATGAGCACCATCACCGCGGCGACGATCAGCGACACCAGCGGACGGCGCGCGGGCTTCAGCTGCACGGGTTTGCGCACCGGGTCGGTCGTCGCGGCGCCGCAGCGGTAGCACACGATGGCTTTGTCGGCGATCTCCGTCCCACAGCTGCGGCACTGCATCGAGGTATTCTATCGGAACCGATGACCTCGCTTTTGCTGCTCCTCACGCTCACCGCGGCGGCCGCCGTGCAGACCGCACCGGCGATCCCGGACCTCGACGCACGAATCGCGGCCGTCGAGCAGGACATGATCCGCTGGCGGCGCCACCTCCACGAGCATCCCGAGCTCTCCAACCGCGAAGTGGAGACCGCGAAGTATGTCGCCGACACGCTGCGGAGTTTCGGCCTCGAGCCGCGCGCCGGGGTCGCCCGCAACGGTGTCGTCGCCGTCCTGAAGGGCGCCGCGGGCGGGCCTGTCGTGGCGCTGCGGTCCGACATGGACGGCCTTCCGGTCACCGAAGAGACGGGCCTGCCGTTTGCCAGCCGCGTCAAGACCGACTACGGCGGCCGGTCCGTGGGCGTGATGCACGCCTGCGGGCACGACTCGCACATGGCCATGCTGCTCGCGACGGCGCGCGTGCTGACCGGGATCAAGGACCGCCTGCGCGGCACCGTGGTCTTCATCTTCCAGCCCGCCGAGGAGAGTGTGCCTCCCGAGGAACGTCCCGCCGGCGCAGAGCTGATGGTGAAGGAAGGCGTGTTGAAGGATCCGCGCGTGGACGCGATCTTCGGCCTGCACGTCTACGGCAACATGCCTTCAGGGCACGTCGCCTGGCGCAGCGGGCCGATGATGGCGGCGGCAGACGCGTACGAAATCGTCGTTCGCGGCCGCCAGACCCACGGCGCCACGCCGTGGGCCGGCGTGGACCCGATCGTCGTCGCCGCGCAGATCGTGACCGCGCTCCAGACGATCGTCGCGCGGCAGGTGGACATCACCGCGCAGCCGGCGATCGTGACCGTCGGCCAGTTCGAGGCGGGCGTGCGCAACAACATCATTCCCGACACCGCACGCCTCGTCGGTACCATCAGGACCTTCGATGCGGAGATGCGCAAGGACATTCACGCACGCGTGCAGCGCACGGCGGGCAGCATCGCCGAAGCGGCCGGCGCCACGGCGGACGTGCGCATCGATCCCGGCTACCCGGTCACCGTCAACAACCCCGCGCTCACCGAGCGCATGCTGCCGACGCTGCGGCGCGTGCTCGGCGATCGATTGTTCGAGGGCCCGAAGATTACCGGCGCCGAGGACTTCTCCTACTTCCAGCAGCAGGTGCCGGGCCTGTTCCTGCTGCTCGGCATCACCCCGCCGGCGGAGGTCGGCAAGGCGCCACAGAATCATTCGCCGCGCTTCACCGTGGACGAGGCCGCGCTCCTCACCGGCGTGCGCACGCTCGTGCACCTGACGCTGGATTACGGCAAATGATCGAGGGTGAGTGAACGAGGTCTCGGAGGGCGAAGGAGCCTGGAGACTCTGGAGGCTCTGGAGGCTCTGGAGGCTCTGGGGGCTCTGGAGACTATCGAGGTAACGGATCTAGAAACGGAGCAACGGCAACGGACGGGAACGGAGCTGTCACGCTGCGCGACACCGGGCCGAAGCCGGTTCAACTGTGCGCGGTCTTCTCCGTTCGCCTCCGTTGCCTCCGTTGCTTCTCCGTTTGTTAGATCCGTGTCCTCCCTTGCCTCCACGCTCCTCCGCCTCAGTGGCCTCGATAGCCTCAACTCCTCTTCAATATCGGCCGCACCATCCACATCAGCACGAGCGCAGCGCCGAAAGTGCAGACGATCGTCGCTCCCGTCGGCAGATCCAGCACCAGCGACAGGTACACGCCGGCCGCCGACACGACCGTCCCCATCAGCCAGCCGATCGCCAGCCGGCGGCCGATCGTCTCGGCATACAGCATCGCCGCCACCGACGGCACGATCAGGTAGCAGAAGACCAGCAGCACGCCGGCGATCGCCACCGAGGACGTGACCACGAAGCCGAACGATGCGTAGAAGAGGAAGTCCCACCACCGCACGTTGAGGCCCGTGGCCTCGTCTCTGCCGTGGCTCATGGAGATGGCCAGGAACGGCTTGCGGAAGACGAAGTGGAACACGCCGATGGCGCCGTAGAGGATGGCCGTCCTCACCACCTCTTCCCACGACACGGCGATGATGTTGCCGACGAGCATGTCCTTGAGGTGCTCCGACTCGGAGGTCGACTTGCTCATCGCCAGGATGGCCGCGGCCGAGGCCACGGCGTAGGTGATGCCGATGATCGCTTCCTGCGGAATGCGCGCGCGGTGGCTGCGGATCATCGAGAAGATCGCGGCGCCGATGAACGTGAACAGCAGGCTGATCCAGTACACCGAGCCCGAGTGCGGGTCGCCGTGGCTGAGCGGCGTCAGCATCGCGATCGTGGCGCCGAGCGCGGCGATCTGTGCGAGCGACAGGTCGACGAAGATGACCCCCCGCTCGACCACGTGCACGCCCAGATAGGCGTGGATGCCGGTGAGGATCAGGCTCGCGACGAACGGCGCCGCGAGGAAATCGAGCACCTGGAGGAACGTCAGCTCGCCCATGCGTTCAGCGCCCTCCCACCTGCTTGAACGCCGCGATCAGCTGGTTGATGTCGTAGTCGAACAGCTGGACGTACGACCCCACCTCCTTCACTCCGCCGACCGAGGGAGGCATCTTCAGCACGACCGCGCCCGTCTCTCGGGCTATCGCGTTGGGCGTCTTCAGATCGAAGTACGGTTCCACCAGGATGATCTTCACGCCCTCCCGCTGCATCTGCTGCTGCAGCGTCAGCGTGTGCGCCGGCGACGGTGGAATGCCCGGCTTCGGCTCGACGTAGCCGACGACTGTCAGTCCGAACGCTTCGGCGAAGTTGGTCCACGAGCGGTGGTAGGTCACGATCTTCTGCCCCTTGAACGGCGCCATCGCCGCCTGCCACCGCCGCTCCCCTTCCGCGAGCCGCTTGTCGAAGTCCGCCAGCCGCTCGGTGAAGTAGGCCGCATCTCCGCCAGACAGCTGCGAGAGCTTGTCGCGCACCGCCTGGGCGATCCGCCGGCCGTTGCCGGGATCGAGCCAGTAGTGCGGGTTGCCCGTCGGGTGCACGTCGCCCATCGCCCGCGTCACGGGACCGGTCGGCATATCGAGGATCCTGGCGTTCAACGACGCATCGAGATAACCGGCAGCGCCCGGTTGAATCTTCCTGTTCCGGCTCTGCGTGATGAGCGCCGGCAGCCAGCCCACCTCGAGATCGCGCCCCACGACGACCAGCAGGTCGGCCGAATGCAGCTTGAGGATGAAGCTGGGCTTGGCTTCCACGAAGTGCGGATCCTGATAGCCGCGGGCGATCGATTCAACCCGGACCTTGTCGCCGCCGATCTCCTGGACGATGGACGCGAGATCCTGCGTCGTGGTCATGACGTTGATCTCCGCGCGCGCAGCGGTCGCGCCCCCCGAGAGCACGACAGCGAGCGCGGCGGTGAAAAGTGATTTCCTGAAACACACGTGCAACCTCCGATCGCTCAGAATGCGTGGGCGCCGTGCGCCCCGATCGAGAACAGGAACTGGAACAGCAGCTCGTTGGCCACCTGTCTCTCGGCATAGCGCAGGCGGCGATACTGCCCGCGAACCTGGCTGAACTCGCTCGGCCAGAACGTCAGGACGAGCGACGGCCCCTTGTCGACGAGCGACGTGTCGTCGGCCCGCTCGGACCAGTCGTAGCGGGCACCGGCAAACCACCGGCGGGCGAACTGGTAGTCACCGCTGGCATACATGCCGAACGCCGACACGTCGCCGCCTGGCGCCTCGCGCCGGCTCCAGAACAGCTCCGTCCGCGCCATGAAGCGGCGGTAGATCGCGCGCTCGAGCGGACGGTGGCGCAGCGTCGCGTCGACGGCGAAGAGCCGCGTATGCATGTCCGGCCCGGTCTCGTTCGCGCCGTAGGCGACCGACCCGCCGACGTCGAGGTTCGTCGATTCGGTGATGTCGCGATAGCCGCGCAGCCGCCCCACCCAGCTGACGTCGCGCCGCTGCTGCGACGAGAACACCCCGGACGTTCCCTGGTACACCTCACCGGTCGCTTCGAGGAACAAAAGCGGGTTCAGTATCAACTTCGAAACGGAGACGCCGGAATCTGCCAGCCCTTCCTCGCCGCCGAGCAGGTTGCCGAGGACGACCGGACGGTCCGCCCAGGACAAGGCGTGAGGGTGCAGCGTGTTGACCTTGCCCACCTGCTGCTTCATCTTGCCGACCTTCGCGAGCAGCCCGCCGGGCAGCGTGGGAAACGTCAGGTAGCCTTCCTCGATCTCGACCCCTTCCGGCGAGAACGCCAGGAAGAAGTCGGCTCGTGCGTACGGGTCGACGACGGCCTGGA
>JBOGIX010000466.1:0-5153 GCA_050744685.1 Vicinamibacterales bacterium
AAAAAACGCACCGGACAGCAAACAGCGAACAACGAACAACGAACAGCGAACGGCAAACAGCGAACGGCAAACAGCGAACGGCAAACAGCGAACGGCAAACAGCGAACGGCGAACAGCGAACGGCGAACAGCGAACGGCGAATAGTGGCCAGTTGCTTGCACGACGCGCCTGGCGCGGGCGGCTCTTCGCGCGGCTTTGCCCACTTCCGGAAAACCGTTTCCTCATCGAGGAGTTCGCATGTCCAGCGATCGCATTCGTCAGGTGGCGTATGTGGCAATCGGTGGAATGGCGTGGGTCACCGCTGCGTCGGCGCAGCCGGTTGCCTTCGTTCGCGACTCGTTCTCGTCGTTCAGCGGTGCACGCGGCATCGCGGCAGCCGACTTCGATCGAAACGGCTGGGTTGACGTCGCCCACGCCAACAGCGGCCGAAACACGGTCACGGTGCTGCTCAATCGCGGCCACCAGACACCCGCATTCGTCCGCACCTACGACGTCGCGGTGGGGGTCGGCCCGTTCGATCTCACCACCAGCGATTTCAACCGCGATGGCATCCCCGACATCGCCGTGACGAACGCCGACGGGAACAGCGTATCGATTCTCACCGGGCGTGCATCCGGCGGCTTCGCCCGCGCCGACGTGCGCGTGTCCGCGGGGCCGCGCGCGATCGCCGCGGCCGACATCAACCGCGACGGAAAACGGACCTGATCGTCACCGGCTGGAACAGCCACGTGGTGCAGGTGCTGCTCGGGACCGGCAGCGGCGGCTTTGTAAACGGCCCAGCTGTGAACGGCTTTGCCCTCCATCCACAGGGCATCGACACCGCAGACTTCAACCGCGACGGCCATCTCGACATCGTCGTGGCGCACGAAAGCGCCGGCGGCATCGCGGTGCTGACCGGGAACGGCGGCGCGGGATTCACGCCGCGCGCGTTCGCAGGAGAGACGAACCTGAACGTGGTCGCCGCCGGCGACTTCAATCGCGACGGCTGGCCCGACGCGGCCGCGGCGTCGACCGGCGGCAGCCGCGTGGCGGTCTACCTTGGCGGCTCCACGGGCCTGCGCTTCCAGCGCGCCTACTTCACCGGCGGCTCGCCGCGGGGCATCGTCGCCCGCGACATCAACTACGACGGGCGGCTCGATCTGATCACGGCGAACCGGAACACCGGCACCATCAGCGTGCTGCTCGGGCGGCCCGAGTCCCCGGGCAACTTTCGCGAGGCGCTGGAGTTCGCTGCCGGCACGGGCAGCCGCGCCCTGGTCGCTGAGGATGTCGACCACGACGGGCGGATCGACGTCGCCACCGGCAACCAGAGCGCGGCGAACATGAGCGTGCTCTGGAACGAGATCGACTTCGATACCGCGGGGTTCTCCTTCGGGCGCCGATCGTACGGGACGACGTCGGGAGAGACAGGCGGATCCACCGCCACTCCGGCCGACTTCAACGAAGACGGGAAGCTCGATGTCGTTGTCAAGCCGGAGTTCACGCTCGGCCGGAAGCTTCACGTCCTCATCACGGACCGGCCGCTGGTGGCGATCGACGTCGGGCAGTTCTTCAGCGGCTACATGGTCGGGGATTTCAACAACGACGGTCACGCGGACGTCATGGCCGTGCAGGATTCGGACCCCTTCATCGCCTACGTCTTCCTCGGCAATGGACGCGGCGCCTTCACTCGCGGCCCGCAGACGACATGGTCTATCCGCGGGTGGGGATTGGGGCAGGGGGACATGAACGGCGACGGGAGAATCGACCTCGTCGTCGCGGGATTCGATCCGGTCGTTCGCGCCTATCGCATCCAGGTCCTCATTGGGGTTGGCGGCGGCTCGTTCGAACCTGCCGCGACCGCGCCGGCGGGCGACTTCGTCGGCGCCCTGGAGCTCGCCGACGTCAACCGCGACGGGAAGCTCGACGTCGTAGCAATGGTAGTCGGCACGATAACGACGTGGTTCGGCGACGGCACAGGGAACCTCGAAGCGGGTGGGGCGACGGTGCTCGCGCCTTTCCACCTCCAGGCGCTCGAGCTGGCCGATCTGAACCACGATGGCTTTCTCGACGCCGTGGCGTCGCAGCAGGACACCGTTCGAGTGTCGCTCGGCAGCGCGAGCGGGTTCGATGCGCCCTCGACGATGGACCTGGACTTCTTCAGCAACTGGTACTCGGTGACCATTGCCGACATCACGCTCGACGGTCATCTCGATCTCGTCGGCGGACCCGGCTACATCATGCGCGGCAGGGGCGACGGCACATTCGCGGGCCCCGAGCATTTCGACTTCGACGCGCCGGTCGTGCACGTGGTCGACTTCACACGCGACGGCCTTCCCGATATCGTCTTTCCGACCAGCAACGGCGCATTCGACGTGCTCGTCAACCGGCGCAACAGCACCAATCATGCGCCGACGGTCGATGCCGGGCCGGACCAGACGTTCGAATACGCGTCGCAGTTCTTCGAGACGCCGCCGAGCATCCTGGCGCGCGCATCCGATCCCGATCAGCATGCCTTGAGCTACGAATGGCGGAACGCCGCGGGCGCGCTGATCGTCCCCGAACGCTGGCTGGACATCACCGGACTCGCGCACGGCACATACACCTTCACGGCAACGGTGCGAGACGGACGCGGTGGTGTCGCCAGCGACTCGGTGAACGTGACGATCGTGCCGACAAAGGAAATCGTGCTGTGGGGCACGAGCGCGTTCGAGAACGGCAACTGGAGCTCCGTCCCGGACACGACGGCCGCCGGTGGTAATCGCGCCTACGATCGCAATCTGCGAGCGCCGAAGGTGACCACGCCGGTGCCCAATCCCACCAACTACCTGTTCTACACGTTCGTGGCGGATCCGACACAGACCTACAAGCTCTGGATTCGCCTCAAGGCCGACGGCAATCACTGGAGCAACGATTCGGTGTGGGTGCAGTTCGGCGGCGCCGCCGATGCGGCGGGCAACCCGGTCTACCGCACGGGCACCTCGTCCGGCCTCGCCGTGAATCTCGAGGAGTGTTCAGGCTGCGGCGTGTCAGGATGGGGCTGGGAAGACGACGGCTGGGGCGCGGTGAACAGGAACGGCGTGACGCTTCGTTTCCCGAGCGGAGGAGGGCAGACGCTGGTGATCCAGACACGCGAAGACGGCGTGTCGATCGACCAGATCGTGCTCTCGTCCGAGAAATACCTCGACGATCGGCCAGGCGCGGCAAAGAACGACACGATCATCCTGCCGTTCACGTTCTGGCAGCAGGAGGGCTGATGACGCCGTCGTGCGACGTCTTGCCGCGATGTCTGGTCTGATTGGCTGCCGCCGCTGGAAGCTGTGCGAGAATCCGACGCGTGCAGCGGCACGTGTTCGTTACCGGCGGAACGGGATACCTCGGGCGTCCGTTGATCGAACACCTCGCGGCGCGTGGCCACCATGTCCGCGCGCTGGTTCGTGAAGGATCGACAGCCAAGCTGCCGGGCGTGGCGGAACCGGTGATCGGCAACGCGCTGGATGCCACCGGCTGGACATCGAGCGTGGCGCCGGCAGACACGCTCGTGCATCTCGTCGGCACGCCGCATCCGAGCCCTTTCAAAGGGGCGGCGTTCCGCGCCGTCGATCTGCCGTCGATCAGGGCCTCGGTCGCTGCGGCAGTCGGCGCAAAAGTCTCGCACTTCGTCTACGTCAGCGTGGCGCACCCGGCGCCAATCATGCGGGACTATATTGCGGTGCGCACCGAGGGGGAGGCGCTCATTGCGGCACAGGGCCTCAACGTGACGATCCTGCGCCCCTGGTACGTGCTGGGCCCGGGACACTGGTGGCCGTATGCGCTCGTCCCGTTCTACGCCGTCGCCAGGCGCATCCCTTCGTTGCGCGATGACGCGATGCGATTGGACCTCGTCACACACGAACAGATGCTGACGGCGCTCGTTGCGGCGGTCGAGAACCCTGCGATTGGCGTGCGGGTCGTAGGGGTCGACGAGATCTCTTCAACGCCCAATCTCCAGCTCTCAACTCACAAGGCGCCTGGTTCGAAAAACAGGAGTGAAATCGCAGCAAGCGACCGCGACTAGCGCATTCCACCCAGATGGTCCGAGCCATGCCCCTTGGGAGTTGGGAGTTGGACGTTGGGAGTTGACGATGACCTGAGATAAGTCCGGAGTCCGACAAGCGTTCGCTCGAGCGACTCTTTCGCCAGCCCTTCGACAACGCCGGAGATGAGCGGGCGCAGCAGGAACGGCACGGAGCGGCTCAGGCTCACCGACTCGCACTCGATCAGCACGCCGCCGTTGACCGCCTCGTAGCGCCAGTACGCATTCAACCGCCACAGGTAGCCGCTGTCGGAGCCGACTTTCCTTTCGCGCTCGGCGGGCGTGCCGGCCTCGTCGAGCTCCGCGATTCGCGTCGAGACGCTGCGCGCCCTGGCGCGTGTCGGGCTCAGACGGCGGTACTCCACCGCATGTTCGGTGTTGTAGGTCGCGGTAATCACCTTCGTGCGGCGGAGCTTCATGAAGATGCGATAGCGATCGCCGTCCTTCGACAGCAGCTTCGACGCGATCACGTCCTCGTAGTGCTGCGCCTCGTTTCCGGCGAGGCGCGACAGGCGATCGAGGAGCGAGGCAATGGAGATGTCGGGCACGAAGATCGCGCCGGCCCAGTGATGGATTTTGCCGTCGGGTACCGGCAGTTCCGCATCGCCGGGCCGCGCGCGGTCGATCTGTGCCAGCGCCACGCCGCCGCGAATCGCGGTCGCGCGCCAGGCCGCGGCGTTGAAGGCGTCCTGTGCGAAGAACGGCGAGGAGGAGGCGGTCGTGCCGTCGTAGCGGCCGTCCACCCGCTTCTCGTACGTGGACCAGGCCTCGAGCGTGTGCGGCTGCAGGTCCACTGCGAGCATGACGGGGCCAGGCGCCGGGTTGCGCTCGGCGGCGCGAGTGGGCCACGGCAGCATGAGCACCAGGACGACGCCGAGCACGGCGCGTTTGAACACGTAAGCCTCGCTTGCCACGAAGTTGGCTATCGAACAGAAGATGATCGCCGTGATGTTGGCAGCGATCGGATCCAGGTGCAGCGTGCCGGCGAGGGCGCGCATCAGCAGGAGGTTGCCGGTCATCGAGATCATGCCGTTGAGCAAATGGAACCGCGCCAGCCTGCCCATCAGTGTCGCCGCGGACGCCGATCGCCGCTTACCCC
>JBOGIX010000467.1:0-3887 GCA_050744685.1 Vicinamibacterales bacterium
CACGTATACCGTGCAGATTGCAGACGAGGAAGGCCGCCTGGTATCCGTGCTCAAGAGCGACCTGCGGGAGTTCCGCGTGCTCACGACGTCGCCGATGCCGTCGTACAAGGATGTGCTGACGCAGGAGGAGATTGCGGACGTGTTCGCGTATCTGCTGTCGCTGAAGGATCCGAACGCACCGGCCGGCCGTGGCCGAGGCCGGGGCCGCGGAATTTAGGGAGGGGTCCGGAAGAATGCGAACGCCGTCACTGTGCACGATGGTGATCACCTGCCTCGTTGCTGCGGATCTGCACCTCGGCGCGCAAGTCACACACGAGCGCCTGCTCGGCGCGGCGAAAGAGCCGCGCAATTGGCTGATGTACTCGGGCGACTACTCCGGGCGACGCCACACCGCGCTCGACCAGATCACCCCGGGCAACGTCAGGAATCTCGAGCAGCAATGGATCTTCCAGGCCAGCGTCGTCGGCGCCTGGCAGGCCACGCCGCTCGTGGTCGACGGCGTCATGTATGTCACGCAGCGCCCCAACGACGTCGTGGCGCTCGACGCGAAAACCGGCCGGGCGTTCTGGATCTACCGCCACGCCGTGCCGGAGGATCAGGCCGCATGCTGCGGCGCCAACAACCGTGGTCTCGCGGTCTCGGGCGACACGCTGTACCTGGCGACGCTCGATACACGGCTGATTGCCATCGATGCGAGATCGGGCAAGGCACGCTGGAACGTGCGGGTGGCGGAATACAAGGACACGGGCTACTCGATGACGCTCGCGCCGCTCATCGTCAAGGATAAGGTCCTCGTCGGCGTTGGTGGCGGGGAGCTCGGCATTCGAGGATTTCTGGCGGCGTTCGACGCGGCGACGGGGAAGGAGATCTGGCGGCGCTACACGATTCCGGCTCCGGGTGAGCCGGGATCCGACTCGTGGCAGGGCGAGGCCTGGAAGACCGGAGGGGCGTCGATCTGGCTGACCGGATCCTACGATCCTGAGCTCGACCTCACGTACTGGGGTACCGGCAACCCCAGCCCCGATTGGTACCCGGCGCAGCGGCCCGGCGACAATCTCTACACGGACTCGGTGATCGCCGTCGATCCGGACAGCGGCGAGATGAAGTGGCACTTTCAGTTCACGCCGCACGACGCCTACGACTACGACGCGGTGCAGATTCCGGTCCTCGTCGATCGCGACTGGAACGGCCGCCCGGCGAAGCTGATGCTGTGGGCGAACCGCAACGGGTTCTACTACGTGCTGGACCGCGCCACCGGCCAGTTCCTCTTCGGCAAGCCGTTCGTGAAAGTGAATTGGGCGAGCGGCCTCGACGAACGCGGACGGCCAATCCAGACACCGCCCGCCGAGGGCGATCCGATCTGGCCGGGCGTGCAGGGGGGCACCAACTGGTACTCACCCTCTTACAGTCCACGCACCGGTCTCTTCTATGTGCCGGTCTGGGAAAACTACGCGTCCTTCATCCGCCGGCAGGAGGCGAAGTACGCGCCCGGCGGACGCGGGTTCACGGGCGGAGGCTGGACCGTGGTCACGCCGACGCGCGATGCGCCGGGTACGCCCGCGCTGCGACGGGGCGCGTTCAACCTCTGGACCGAGGCTACGGGGACTGGAGCAGTCCTGGCGCTCGACCCGGCAACCGGTGAGGTGCGATGGAAGTTCGAGATGACCGATGTCACCGACAGCGGGATCCTGACCACGGCCACCGACCTCCTCTTCACCGGCGGACGCGAGGGGTACTTCCAGGCGCTCGACGCGCGCGACGGGAGGCTGCTCTGGAAGGCGAACCTCGGCGGACAAATCGTCAACGGGCCAATCAGTTACGAGGTCGATGGCAGGCAGTACGTGGCGACCATCGCCGGCCTCAATCTCGTCGCGTTCGCGCTTCGCGACTGACCAGGTCGCGTGGGGCAGGACTCAGCGTGTGAAGAGGTCGTCGTCTGAGCGGGTGGCTTCCGCCTTCAGGCGGAAGATTCGCGAGGAACTCTTCCAGCTGAAGCCGGAAGCCACACATTTACTCACAAGCTCCAACTCACGTGAATTCCGGATTCAGGGTCATGTCGGATCGCGCGAGTCGGAGGGGCCTTGATTGAAGCGAGTTTGCGCGTTCAATCTGGTATTGTACCGAGCCCGTGAAGCCCGATTCCCAGCGACCACCGCGTCAGGAGCCTCGAAAGTCCAGCCGGGCCGCCGGAACGAGCCGGAAGCTGCGCGGCACCTACGTGGAGCGCGCCTACCAGGAGATCCGGCGGCGCATCCTCGACAACTACTACGCGCCGGCGCACCAGGTCCTCGAGCTGGAACTGGCGGCCGACCTCGGCATGAGCCGGACACCGGTCCGGGAAGCGCTGGTGCGGCTCCAGAACGAGCGCTTCGTCCAGATCATCCCCAGGCACGGGATGCGCGTGGTGCCGATGTCGATCCAGGATCTGCGTGAAGTCTACGAGGTGCTGACCGTGCTGGAGCTCACGGCCATCGATCGCCTCGCACGCAGCAAGCCCGACACGAAGACCCTCCAGGCCATCGACCGTGCGCTCGACGACATGGACCGTGCGCTGCGAGAGCAGGACATCGACGGCTGGGTCAAGGCGGATGAAGGTTTCCACCGCACGCTGGTGCAGCTCTCCGGCAATTCCCGCCTGGCCGCCGTGGCCGACACGCTCTGGGAGCAGGGGCATCGCGCCCGGATGACGACCGTCCGGCTGCGCACCTCGCTGAACCTGTCGAACCGGGAACACCGCGCCGTGGTGCGGGCGATTCGCCGCAGCGATGCCCGCGAGGCCTGCGCGCTGCACGAGAAGCACCGGACGCGGGCGACCGACGAGATCATCCGCCTTCTGCAGCAGACCCGCCTGGCCAGCTTCTAGCAAAGTCCTGGGGACTTCGTACCCGGACGGGCCGTAGCGCCTGCGGCGCAAAGGCGGGCCGCTCCGGCGGGGCGCGCCTGTGGCGCGACTGGTCGCTATTCCACCGTACGTCCACGAGCCGATCCCATCCTTCCATTCGCAATACCGCATTGACAGACAAGTTGATTAATGTATACATTGTCGCACCGATTGTCGGGACCTTCGGCAGTGGCGCCGACAGGGAAGGCGAAGGAGGAATCGCAGATGCGCTTCATCATCAGCGTGGCGCTGCTGGCGTTCGCGTTCGGGGGCGCGATGCCCGCGCGCGCGCAGCAGCTCACGACCGGCACGATGACCGGCATCGTCCAGGACGAGCAGGGCCTGCGCATGCCCGGCGTCACCATCGAGATCCGGAACGAGCAGACCGCCGACGTACGCACGACCGTGTCCAACGAGGCCGGCCTGTTCACGATGCCCGCCCTGCCGCTCGGCCAGTACACGCTGCGGCTGGCGCTCGAAGGGTTCGGCACCGTCGAGCGGGTCGGGATCCAGCTGCGCTCCGGCGAGGTCTACAACGCCGGCACGATCACCATGACGGTCGGCGCGCTGACCCAGTCGACCACTGTCTATGCCGACAGCGCCGTCGTCCAGACCGCCAACGCCGAGAAGAACGCCGTGCTGGAGGAGCGGGCCATCGGCGCGCTCGTCGCCCGCGGCCGCGATCCGCTCAACCTGCTGCGGACGATGCCCGGAGTGCAGGCCGACTTGAACACGGCGTCGCTCGGCGCCACCAACGGCGCCCCGGTGCCGAACATCGGCGGCCTGCTGCGCAGCACCGTGATGCTCGACGGCATGATCGCCAACGACGCCGACACCAACGCGCACGTCAGCATCATCAACATCGACGCGATCGCCGAGATCAAGGTCGTCTCGAGCGGCATGGCGGCCGAGTACGGCCGCAGCGGTGGCGCGCAGATCAGTTTCACGTCGAAGTCCGGTACCAGCGAATTCCACGGCAGCCTGGCGTACTACAAGCGCCATGACT
>JBOGIX010000468.1:0-7945 GCA_050744685.1 Vicinamibacterales bacterium
GCCCTATCCGATTGCATCGGATCAGAGCGCGGGCGCCTACAAGGTCTCGATCTGGGCCGATCCCGACGCCACCGACGATGGAACGCCGGGCGGGCAGTTCTGGGTCACCATTCAGACCGCTGACGGCGGCGCCCTCCCGCCAGACACGCGCGCACGGATCACGATCGCACCATCCGATCGAGGGAGACCTTCGCTGTCCGCCGACGCCGAGCCGATTGAAAACGATATCGGGCGGCAGTTCGTCGCCTTGCTGATGGATCACGAAGGACCGTTCTCGGTCCAGACCACGATCACCGGCTCTCTCGGCACGGCCGTGATCGACTCGGCGGTCGACGCCACCTACGATCTGCGCCCGCCGCCGGCGATGCTCGCGCTCTACCTGGCGCCGTTCGTGCTGGTCGGCGTTCTGTGGCTGAAGCTCTTGCTCAAGCGGCGGACACTGCCAAACGAGGCAATGGACGATCGCTAACTCCCAACTTCCAACTCCCAACTTCCAAGTCCCAACTCCCAAGGCGCGGGAGCGAACGAGGGTGCTGAAAGTCCAGGAATCCAGCTGGCTCTGGCGACTTTCACCATGATCGTCCGTACCTCGCGCCTTGGAAGTCGGGAGTTGGAGATTGGGAGTTGACTCCGGGCGACGTCGAGCCACCAACGGCGATCAGCGAGCGGTTTCGTCAGCGCGGAGCGCCGCCCTTTCCAGCTGCGCTCGCGCGACCGCGATGAGCACGGCAATGACAGCGAAGTTGGCGGCAGCCAGGCCGAACACCAACCGGATCCCCGCCGCGTCCGCCAGCTGCCCCGAGACCCACGGCATGGTCATGCCGCCAGCCAGCGCGACGGTGAACAGGATCCCGAACACGGTCCCGGAATACTCCGGGAATCGTGCACCGGCCAGGCTGAGCACGGTCGGAAAGATGCCGGCCAGCGCGAACCCGGTCAGCATGGCGCCAGCGCAGGCGATGGGCGCCGTCGTCGCCGATCCGATCATCAGCGCTCCCACTGCCGACGCAAGCGCGCACGCCAGTACCGCAGACGGCGCGCTCACGCTGAGGAGAAGGCGGGCGAGGACGACGCGGGCGGTCATGATCGCCGCCCAATAGCCCGCCAGCGCGTAGGACGCCGCATCCGGCGACAGGCGGATCTCACGCGACAGGAACGTGGAGATGTAGCCGCCGAGCATGAACTCGTTGCCCGACTGGAAGAACAGCAGCGCGGCCAGCGTGAGCACGACGGGCATGCGGATGAATCGTGGCATTTGCGCCAGCGGCCATCCTTGCAGCTGTTTGGGCGGCGGAAACGCCAGGACGACGGCCGCGAGTCCGGCAACGCCGCACAGCGCCGCCGCACCTTGCAGCAGCCCGGCCACACCGAACGTGGACCTCAATGCGCCGAGGCTGAACGGCAGCAGCAGCGCGCCGATACCGAAATACACGCCGAGGCGGTTGAGCGCCGCTGCCTTGCGCCTGGGATCGTCGTACAGGTCGGCAACGAGCGTGTTGCTCGCGCCGTTCACTCCCCCTCCGCCAAGCCCGAGGCACACGGCCGCCACGAGGAGCTGCGCATAGCCGGCGGCGCTTCCGATCAGCACCAGGGCAATCGCCACCAGCCAGGCGCCGGCGGCGATCGGGAGCTTGAGCCCGAACCGATCGACGATCAGCCCGAGCACCAGGCTCGCGACGAGCATGGCGAAGTTCATCACCAGGAATATCATCCCGACGTCGCCGAGCGACAGCGACAGCCGCTCGACCAGCGAGGGCACCACCGCCCCGACGATCGCCATGACGATGCCGAAGACGAAGATGCCGGCGCGAGCGACTGCCTCGAGCGCACGCCGCGGTGCGGCCGGGGTGCTCACGACGTCGGCTGGCCACATCAGCGCACGACCGGGTCGGGCGCCCGCTCGTACCATCGGCGCGCGTACTCGTCGAATACCCGCAGGTTGTGATCCTTCGCCACCCCTTCCACGTTCGGCGAGACGAACGTCGTCAGGGGATAGCCTTTTGAGGTGAGCACCGCGCCCGTTTCGGCGACGAGCGCCATTGCAATGGTGACGGCGGCAACGGTGGAACCGGCGCCGACTTTCTCGAGGTGCCCGAGATCGACCTGCGCGTCCTCCGGCTCGACACAGTTGTCGATCGCGAGGTCGGCAAGATCGGGCAGTCCTTTGCCGGTGGAGTGCCCCCGTTTGCCGACCCGCGCGTTCTGCAGCGACGAGACGGTGACGACCTTCGCGCCGCGATCACGCGCGTAGATCGCCGCCTCGATCGGCGCGGCATTGAGCCCCCCATGCGAGAACACCAGCAGGCAGTCGTTCGACCCGATGGGATAGCTCTGGAGGAATTGCGCGATGTAACCTTCGCGCCGCTCGATCCACAACAGCTCGCGCGCGCCGTGCGGTCCGATGACGTTCGACCACATGAGCCGCGGATCGTAGAGCGGATAGAAGCCGACGAAGCTGCCATACCGCGGGAAGACGTCCATCACCGGGATGACGGAGTGGCCGCTGCCGAACAGATAGACGCGCCCGCCGCCGGCGATGACCGCCGCCATGAGCGCGCCGGCCTCGCCGAGCCGCGCGGCCTGGGTCGATCGGATGCGTTCGACGATGGCGTCGACGCGTTCGAGATAACGGGTAGCAGACATGAGGTCCGTCAGGAGGAGGTCAGGGCCAGGCGGGCTGCACCAAGCAGGCCGGCGTCTTCCCCGAGTTGACTGAGTTCGATGCGGCACCGGGCGGCGGCGATCGGCTGCGCCCACCGGTGCACTTCCGTGCGGATGGTGTCGAGCAACAGATCGCCGGCGCCGTGCAGCACGCCGCCGCCGAGCACCACCGCTTCCGGGTTGAGCACGCTGATCAGGTTCGCGATGCCCATTGCGCAGTATTGGGCGGCGCGATCGAGCACGCCGCGCGCGGCGCGATCGCCCGATCGGGCCGCGGCGACGACGCTTTCGGCATCAGCCGCGCCGAAGAGGCGCGCCACCGAAGGACCGGCCGATTCGGCCTCCCAGCAGCCCGTTTGCCGATAAGCGTCCTTCCACGCAGGACCGAGCGCGAACCAGCCGACCGCGCCTGCAATGCCGTGAGCGCCCCGGACGACCTGCCCGTCGCAGAGAATGCCGGCGCCGATCCCCGTGCTGATCGAGACGAACACGACGTCGCGCAGGCCCCGCGCCGCGCCCAGCCAGGACTCGCCGAGCACGTAGCCGGATCGATCGCTGTCGATCGCGACAGGTATGGACACGCGTGTGCGGAGGGCGTCGAGCAGCGGAACCTCCGACGGTCCCCAGAGGTTCGGGCACCAGGCCTGCCCGGTCGCTGGCGTGTAGATGCCGGGCACGATCACCCCGATTGCCGTGACGTCGGCGGCAGCCTCCGCGATTTGATCCACGCTCTGCGCGAGCGTGTGCGCCGCAGGCAGCTTGCGCCGGCCGTGAATGGTACCGGCGGCATCGACACGGGCGAGCGCCGTCTTCGTTCCGCCAAGATCGACGGCGAGGACGCGGCTCATCGTGGAACGATCCTGAGCACCTGGACACCCGCAGGCGCCAGATCGACGGCAACGCTGAGGCCGGCGCCGGCAACGCCGAGGGAGACCGGGCGATTCTCGACGAGATCGGTGGCAACGTAGCCGCCCGGTGGACGCCGCATCGTGACGGTGCCGCGCACCGGCGACGTCCCATGATTCAGGAGGAATACGAGCGTCGTACCGTCGGACTCGAGGTAGCGGGCCTCGAGCGGCGCGTTCGTCGTGATCTCGAACGGCAACGCAACGCCCGCCCATCGGAGCAGGCCGACGAAGAACCGTTCGGCCTCCGGCGTCGGCGTGGATTGCGCGGCCGCGCTCACATACGAGCCCAGCATCAGCGTTCGCCCCTTGCCGGAGGTCGACATGACGGCGGCGGGTGAACCGTCCTCGAACTCGGCCACCACGCGGGCCTGCGCCGATACTGGTTCGAGCGTTTCCTTGTACCAGCGTGCCGGCAGCATCGCGCCCGCGGCGAACCCGGGCAGATCCTCGCCCGTCCAGCGGATCTTCGTCCGGCCGCCCGGCGCGGTCTCGATGGCGCGCTCGCGCGCGCCGACGACCTCCCACAGGCCGAGGCCGGGAATCCGCTCCGACGCGTAGCCACGGTCGTTGTTCCAGGCCAGTCGTGCTTCCGTCACGAGCGTCCCGCCGCCGCGCACGTAGTCGGCGAGGATCGGGCCTGCGGCCTCGGGAAGCATGAGCGGATACGGGAAGTACACGAGCTTGTACTGCCGCAGCTTGTCGCCGGCCAGATGATCGATGTGCACGTAGTCGATCGGTACGTTGTGCGGGAACAATGCGCGGTGGATCCCGAGCAGTGAGTCGCGCTCGATGCCGACGACTTCCCCCTGCGGCCCGCCGTACGCGGCCGCGCGCTGCCGCCCGCCGACGAAGTGCGACAGCGGGTTGTAGATCACCGCCACCTCGGCGCGCGGCGGCTTCGCGTCGAGAAACAGCGCCTGGTTCCGATCGACCACACGCGCGATCGACCCCGCGAGCTTCGCCCGCTCGGTAATCGTGCCGTCCAGCTGATTGAGCCCGAATCCGCCCGATTCGTAGCCCGAGCTCATGGGATACCACGCGTAGTAATTGATGCCCCTGGCGCCGCGCGCGAGCGCGCTCCACGTCCAGACCCTCAGGTCTTCCGGCGTGACGGTGGGACTCACGTTGACGGCGATGGTCCCGAAGCCCCCCTGCAGTTCGCCGACCCAGAAGCCGTTGCGCCCTTCGTCGTAGCCGAACGACCGCGTGAAGTCGAACAGCGCCGCCCGCCACGGCGCGTCGCGATCGACGAACGCCGAATGCTTCGGATAGAAGGACGTCCCGTAGAAGTCCACCTGCCCCGCCATCGTCCAGTCGTCGGCCTGCCCTTCCCAGTGATGCGGCGACGCGAACAGCCCGACGCCCGCGGCATGGCTGGTGACGATCGTCGCGGGCGCCACCTGCTTCACGGCCTGGTAGCGATCCCGGAGGTCCTCGCCGAGCTTGTGGACGATGAACGATTTCCAGTCGATATAGTCGGTGTAGGAGAGGATCGTGCTCATGCGGCTCGGCTCCACCTGGTTCCAGTCGGTGAACCGGCGATACCACGCGGCATTGAGCTTGTCGATCGATCCGTACTTCGCCCGCAGCCATCCGCGAAAACGCCGCAGCGTGTGCGGGCAGTAGCAGAACTCGGGATTGGAGATCCAGGTGGGGTTCGCCCAGTTGATGACGTGCGGCTCGCTCCACAGGTCCCAGCCGAGGAACGCGGGACTGCGCCGCGCGCGCTCGGCGAGCGCCGCGTAGAACGCATTGTCGGCGGCGCGCACGCCTTCGTGATCGCGGCAGTAGCCGGGCGAGGACTCCGGCCGGATTGCCTGCCCGTTCGACGACACGAACAGCGAGTCGGGGAATCGCTCGCCCACCCACTGCGGCGCCGAGTCCATGTAGACCTGCAGCACGAGCTTGAGGCCTTCTTCCTCGGCCAGTTCCAGCAGGACGTCGAGCGTTTCGAAGTCGTAGGTCTTTTCCGCGGGTTGTCCCGACGCCCAGTCGATCCACGCGCGCAGCGTATTGAAGCCGAGCGCCTTGATCTGCCGGACATCCTTGCGCCAGATTTCCTTCTTCGATCGCGCCTGCCCTTCGATCATCGGCGCGCGCGCCTTGCCGCCGCCGTACCACACGGCCACCGGGAAGAAGCGTGGGGTCCCGGCCTTCTGCGCGTGCGCGGTCAGGAGGTGCGTCCACAGCACCGCCGCTGCCGCGACCACGACCGCAATCAAGCCCAGGCCCGCGGACTGCCGCATTCTCACAGCCATGTCACCGTCCTGACGGCTTCACGAGGTCGAGCACGATCTTGTAACGGTCGCCGCGCATGATGGACTGCACGAACTCGAGCTTGCGTCCGTCGGCCAGGAACGTCACGCGTTCGGCCGCCATCGCCGGCGATCCCGCCGGCAGCCGCAGCCACTGCGCATCGTCAGCACCGACTGACACGGCGACGTAGGTCTCGTTCGCACTCGCGGGATAAAGGCTGTAGCGATCGGCGAGCACGTCGTAGAGCGACACGCCGACGAAGCTGAGATCGGTGATGCCGGGCACGAGCGACATCGGCAAGTAGGCCGTCTGCAGTCCCATGGGCGTGCCGTCGGCCAGGCGAAGGCGGCGCAACCGGAAGACGGGCTCGGCGGAGGGGATGTCGAGCCGCGCGGCGATCTCGGCGCTCGCCGTCGACGCGCCGCACTCCAGCACCTGCGACGAGGCGACGATGCCGTAGCGGCGCATTTCGCCGGTGAAGCTGGTGAGCTCGCGCGGGCCCTGCTGGAGCGGCGGCGGCTGGACGAAGGTGCCGCGTCCCTGCTCCCGGCGGATGACGCCTATCTGCGCCAGCTCGCGGAGCGCCTGGCGCACGGTGATTTTGCTGACCTTGAATCGGGCGCTGAGATCGTCTTCAGTAGGGAGTCGTTCGTTGGCGCGCCAGTGGCCGGCTTCGATCTCCCGCAGGATTCTGGTCTTGACCTGGTGGTAGAGAGGGACCGGAACGTCGCGGTTGAGAATTGACATATCCTCACATCATTATAATGATATAGTCCTGGCCGTCCATGTTCCCCTTGACAAGGGTAGGCACGCCGATAGTTTCGGGCGGCAGCTACGTCGTCGCCAAGGCGTGCAGTACGGCCGGCCACTGTGTTGAAGGAGTACGGCCGTCCCTTGACACTCGCGGCGACTGGCGTAGGATTTCGGCAACCTGGTCATCATCGGTCCTGCTGCCACGGGCAACGGGCGGCGACCACACAAAGGAGCACTGTTCATGTCTCGCGCACTGCGCATGGTGTCAAGCATGTGCCTGTGTCTCGGGCTGGTCGCGGCGGCGCCCGCCTCAGCCCAGACCGGCCTGGCCACGCTGACCGGCATCGTCGCCGACAACAGCGGCGGCGCCGTCCCCGGAGTCACCGTCACGGCTACCAATCAGGCGACCAACGTCAACTACACCGGCGTCACCAATGATGCCGGGACTTACGTCATCACCAGCGTGCCGATCGGCGCCTATGTCATCAAGGTCGAGCTGACCGGCTTCAAGGCCGTCCAGTCGAACGTGCAGCTGTCGGCTGCGCAAACCGCCCGCGTCGACTTCACGCTCGAGATCGGCACCCTCCAGGAACAAGTCGAGGTCGTCGCCACGGGCGCGGTGCTGCAGACCGAGAACGCTGTCGTCGGGCAGACGCTGCAGCGCGAACAGATCGAGAAACTGCCGGTGCAGGGCCGTAATCTGTCGACCGCCGCTCTCTTCACCGCCGGGGTCACCACGCCCAATCCGGGCTCCTTCAACAGCTTGAAGAACACCGGCGGCGGCCGGCCCTACGTCAACGGCCAGCGCGAGCAGGCCAACAACTTCATGCTCGACGGCGTTGACATGAACGACGCCATCGACAACCTGATCGCCTACCAGCCGAGCCCGGACGCGGTGGAGCAGGTCAGCGTCGAAACCAACAACTACTCGCCCGAGCTCGGCAACGTCGCCGGCGCGATCGTCAACATGGTCATCAAGTCGGGAACCAACAGCATCCGTGGCAACGGCTTCTACTACTGGCGCGACAACGACCTGGCGGCGACGCCATGGGCGACCAACCGGGCCGGCGGCCGCAAGTCGGATTTCAGCCGCAAGATCTTCGGCGGCACGGTCGGCGGGCCGATCGTGAAGAACCGCGTGTTCTTCTTCGGCGACTACCAGGGTGGACGCCAGGAGTCGCCGCCTGCCGATTCGTTCACGACGGTCATCCCCGACGCGTGGCGCAACGGCGATCTGAGCAGTCTGCTCGCGGCGAGCACGCCGATCGTCGTCTTCGATCCGCAGACCGGCCAGCCGTTCCCGAACAATCAGATTCCGGTGAGCCGCTTCAGCCAGTTCGCGCGTAACCTGCTGGCCAACCAGGACC
>JBOGIX010000469.1:0-2881 GCA_050744685.1 Vicinamibacterales bacterium
CGACCAGACCATCGCCCGGGCGCGCGACCGACTGGTGATGGCGGCTGTTCACGCGACAACTGCAGGCCGCGTCCGCATGCGGGCCGAGCACCCGCGACAGCCTCGAGCCATCCTCGATCCTGATCGCATGGCAGTCGAGGTTCCCGGGCTCGGTCACCGAGTGCATGAGATCCGATTCGACCGCGGTCGGGATGTCCTGCACCAGCGTCCCCCCGGCCGCCACGTTCATGACCTGCGCGCCGCGGCAGATCGCGAGGAGCGGGACGTCGCCGGTCAGGGCGCGCCGCGCCAGGTCGATTTCGAACTCGTCCCGGCCGGGTTCCGCGTCGTGCGTGGCCGGATGGCGCGCCTCGCCGTAGAACGCGGGATCGACGTCACCGCCGCCCGTCAGCAGGACGCCGTCGACTTCCGCGAGCACCGTCCGCGGGCTCTCGGTCACCTCGAGCACGCGTGTTTTCGCGCCTGTCTGCTCGACGGAGGCAATGTAGTCCTCGAGCTTGCTGCAGCGGGTGATGCCGATGGTTGGTGGGTTGGTGGACATACATGTTTTTGCGCTACATTCGTGCCGGCACCGTGCATCCCATCAGCCCCAGCGCCTTCGTGAGCTGGTGCCGGCAAATCGCCACCACCGCCGCGCGCCAGATCTGCACCTCCCGGCGCTCCTCGTTCAGAATCGGATAGCGATGATAGAACCCGTTGAACGACTGCGCCAGGCCGAACGCGTACTTCGCGACGACCGACAGCTCCAGTGTCCGCACGGCCTGATCGACCACTTCATCCAGCCTGGCGGCGTCGAGGACGAGGCCCCATAGATCGTGCGACTCGTCGCTCCCTGACGTCAGCACATCGGACGGCGTCGACGCGAGCGCCCCGGCGACGGCGGCCTCGTCCAGGCCGACGCGCTCCTTCAGCTTGTTGAAAATGTTGTTCGCCCGCACGACCGCGTACTGCAGGTAAGGTCCGCTCTCGCCCTCGAAGCTCAGCGCTTCGTCGATATCGAAGACGATGACCTTCGTGCGCGAGAACTTGACCATGAAATAGCGGACCGCCGCGATCGCGATCGTTTCCGCGATCTGTCGCGTCTCTCCGGCCGAGAGCTCGGTATTCCGCTTCGCGACCTCCTGACTCGCCTTGTCGGTCAGCCGGTCGATGAGATCGTCAGCCTTGACGCCGAGGCCCTTCCGCCCGGAGACCTCGACGAATGGATGGTCGGCATCGGCGGTCGTGTCGTACCCGAGCTCTCGCGCGGTCGAGTGCGACAGCGCGACCATCTCGTACGAATAGTGAATCGAGTGCGAGGCCTGCTGCTGGTACCCAAGCGCCGCGAGCGCCTGCTTGACGAGCTTCTGCAGGTAGGATTGCCGCGTGTCGATGACGTTGCACACCCAGGAGGCACGCCCGAACAGCGGCGCGCCGGCCGGCCCCGGCTCGGACGAGGTCGACCACAGCGGACGCCCGCCATCCTCCGAGGTGAAGACTCGATAGTGGAAGTCGCGGCCGAGCAGTCCGAACTTCCACAGCTGGTAGGCCATGTCCTTGCCCACGTAAGTCACCGTGCCGTCCGACCTGACGATCACCTTCTCGCGAGGTTCCTCGTCGGCCGGGCGCTCGGCGCCCTCCGCTTCGCTGGCGGGCTTCGCGGCCTCCGCTTCGTCTTTCTCAATCCGCATGACCCAGCACCCCTGCAGCTTGCCTTCGGTCTGCAGGAACACCGCCCCGGTCCGCTTCAGGAATTCGAACGCATGGCTCCAGAAGTGCAGCCGGAGAATGTCCCCTTCCCACGTCAGCAGGTCGTATCCGATGTTCAGCCGCGCCATCGTTTCCAGATGGCGCCGGACGATGCGATCGGCGATGAAGTGGGCGATGTCGGCCGTCGCGTTGCCGCCCCGCTCGATGTCGTGGAGCGCCTGCGTGCGGATTCGGAGCCGCTCCTTGTCCTGCTCGTACCAGTCCGTCACGCGGGCGTACAGGTCCCAGCAGTAATAGTCGAACTTCGTGGTGTCCGCGATCCGGCGGACCCCGTCGAGATCCCTGCCTTCGAGCTCGCGGAACCCGATCGTGACGTCTGCGACCTGTACGCCGGTGTCGTCGATGTAGTTCTGAATCTCGACGGTGCGTCCGAGGTAGCGGAGCAGCCGGCCGAACGCATCGCCGAGCGCGGCGTTGCGCAGGTGGCCGATGTGCGCCGCCTTGTTGGGGTTGATGGCGGTGTGTTCGACGATCGACTTCTCGCCTCCTTCGATCGGCGGCGGCTCCGGCTGCCGGATCCACATCGAAACGTGATGTGGCCGATCGAGGAAGAAGTTGACGTAGCCGGTCGGCGTGGCCTCCACGCGCGCGATGCCCCCGATGTCTCCGAGCGCGGCGGTCACTTCCTGCGCGATCGCCCGCGGCGCCTTGCGCAGCCGACGGGCGAGCTCGAATGCGAGGGGGACGGCCAGATCGCCGAGCGCGCGACGCGGCGGAATATCGACCGCCAACGCGGCCAGCGCCGGATCGTCGGGTGCGATGTGATACAGGCGCACGACGGCCTCGGCCATACGCGCGCGGACGGTTCGTTGAACAGGGAGGATCATGCGGGCTTCGGACCAGGTCCGGAAATATCCATGATACGATCCTGCGACGGTTTTGACTCCAGGCGGCTGAGTTCCTGGGCCCGCTCGTAATCATGCGCGGTGTTCACGTTCACGAAGAGCAGGCCGTGCGGATCGCAGGATGCCAGGACCTCCGGTCCGATTTCCTCGACGCGCAGTTCCTCCACCAGCAACGCGGCCTTCAGGATCCCGCGGTCGATTCGCTGCCGCATCGGTCCGGCGCATGCCGCCCCCCAGGTCGCGCAGAGCGGTTCGTAGCCCCGCGCGGAACGGGGGATGACCAGGTC
>JBOGIX010000470.1:0-4842 GCA_050744685.1 Vicinamibacterales bacterium
GCCATCACCGGATCCCAGGAGATGCGCGAGCTCTACTTCGAGACGGCGCGGCCTGAGTAATCGGTGAACTCGACGCCGGACGGCGTGATGACGGCCATTTCCTCGTCGCCCATGAACACCACGTCCCGGGTGTGGGCGAGGATCGCGGGGATGTCGGACGCGACGAAGAATTCCCCGTCGCCGAGACCGACGACGATCGGCGGACCGTTGCGCACCGTCACGATCTTGTTCGGGTCGTCGGCCGACATCAGCACCAGCGCGAACAGGCCGCGCATGTAGAGCAACGCCCGTCGGACGGCGTTCTCGAGCCCGTCACCCTGCGATTCGCGCTCGACCAGGTGCGCGACGATCTCGGTGTCGGTCTCGGTGACGAACGTGTGCCCTTCCTTCTGCAGCTGCTGCTTCAGCTCCAGGTAGTTCTCGATGATGCCGTTGTGCACGACGACGATGCGTCCGGTGCAGTCGCGGTGCGGATGGGCGTTTTCCTCGGTCGGGCGGCCGTGGGTCGCCCACCGCGTGTGGCCGATCCCGTATTCCCCCTCGAGGGGATTCGAGGCGATGACCTCTTCGAGCCGCGCGAGTTTGCCGGCGCTGCGGCGAAGCTCGATGGTTCCGTTGCGGACGACCGCGACGCCGGCCGAATCATATCCGCGGTACTCGAGCCGCCGGAGCCCGTCGATGAGCACGGGAACGAGTTGCTTCTGCCCGATGTATCCGATGATTCCGCACATTGTTGTTCCGGGGGACTTCGTCCCCCCGCCTCCGCTGAAGCTACGGCGGGCCGCCGGAGCCTTGGCGAAGGCTGGCCGGACCCCCTTACACGCTCCCGCCTCCGCTAAAGCTACGGCGGGCAAGCGCTCGCGTCACCGATGGCCGCCGCAGCTCGCGTGGCTCGTTCGCTCCGCTCACTCGCGGCGCAACTGATGCCGTATCGTTGCGATCACTTCCGCTTCATGCCCCTGGTCTTCTCGACCCAGCCTTCCTTGTTCACCTGCTTGCCGCGGGCGATGGCAAGTGATCCGGGAGGCACGTTCTGGGTGATTGACGAGCCCGCGCCCACGTAGGCGCCGCGGCCGACGGTCACCGGCGCGATCAGCTGCGAATCGCTGCCGATGAACGCCCCGTCCTCGATCGTCGTCTGGTGTTTGGCGACGCCGTCGTAGTTGCAGGTGATCGTGCCGGCGCCGATGTTGACCTGCTCGCCAATCGTGGCGTCGCCGAGGTACGTGAGGTGACTGGCCTTCGATCCCCGGCCGATGGTCGTCTTCTTCAACTCGACGAAGTTGCCGATGTGCGCTTCCTCGCCGACAACCGACGCGGGGCGGATGCGCGCGAACGGACCGACGCGCGCGTTGCGCCCGATCGTCGAGTCGACGACGACGGTGAAATTGTCGATGAGGGCGCCGTCCTCGATCGTCGAGTTGACGATGCGGACATTGGACTGGATCTCGCACCCGGAGCCGATGCGGGTCTGTCCCTCGAGGAAGACGTTGGGATGGATGATCGTGTCGGCCCCGATGGTGACATCCGCGCCGATATACGCCGTCGCCGGATCCACGATCGTGACCCCCGCGTCCATCAGCTCGCCGTTGCGGGCCATCTTGAGTATCCCGGCCACCTGCGCCAGCTCCTTCCGGCTGTTGACGCCCATGATCTCGCGCGGATCGTCGAGCGTGACGGTTTCCACGTGCAACCCTCGCTGGCGGTAGATACGCACCAGATCGGGCAGGTAGTACTCGCCCTGTGCATTCGCCGAGCCAATCTGCCGGAGCGCGTCGAACAGCGGGCCGAGGTCGAAGGCGTAGATGCCGCTGTTGATCTCGCGGAGGCGCCGCTGCTCTCCCGACGCATCCTTGTGCTCGACGATGGCGGCGATCTGTCCATTTGCCCGCTCGATTCGGCCGTAGCCGTGCGGATCGTCGACGATCGCCGTCAGGACCGTTGCCGCCGCGCCTGTTTCGTCGTGGCGGGCGAGCAGGCGGCGCAGCGTTTCCGTTTTGAGGAGCGGGACGTCGCCCGAGAGCAGGACGACCGTGCCGCGCGCGCCGGACAGCGGCGCCTCGGCCTGCAGGAGCGCGTGGCCGGTGCCAAGCTGCGGTTCCTGGACCGCATAGGTCAAGCCCTGGCGGTATCCCAGTGCCGCCCGCACGGATTCGGCCTGATGCCCTACAACGATGACGACTGATTCGGGTGATACGCGGTCGGCGGTGCGGAGCACGTGTTCGATGAGCGGCAGGCCTGCGGCCGCGTGGAGCACCTTCGGCCGCTCGGACTTCATACGGGTGCCTTTACCGGCCGCGAGGACGACCAGGTGCAGGCCGGTCACCGCTTTTTCCGAGCCTTGCTCCTGCCGGAACCCCCGGGTGCGTCGAGCAGCTCACGAAACTCGTCGACGCCGCGGACGGGCTCGAGGTCGGGATCCTGGCGGGCCAGCGATCGGTTCTCCGGGTTCAGGCTGATCGCCTGGCGCAGGTGCTCCAGCGCCTGGCCGGATTCCCCCTTGGCGGCGAGCGCCACCGACATGATGTAGTGCGCGTGGTCGCTGTCGGGTGAATCGGAGAGCGCCCGGCGGAGGTGGTCGAGCGCGGTGGCCGTATCCCCGGCGTTCAGGGCCACGGTTGCCGCATAGACCCGCTCCTGCGGGGTCTGGGGCGTGGCCGGGCGGCGGGCCGTTTCCCGTTCGCACACACGCAGATACAGGGCCGACCGTTCCTGCAGCTCGCGTTCTTCGGGATAGCGTTCCATGATCGAGCGGAACTGGGTGGCCGCGCCCGGGTAATCATGGCGCTGCAGTGCGCGGACACCGCTTTCGTACATCGCCAGGGCCTCGTAGTATCCCGGCTTCCGCGGTGCCGGCGGCGCCTGCTGAGCGGCAGCGGCGCGATCGGGCTTCGCCGCGTCGACGGCGGCGGCGGCCGGTCTGGCGTTGGGTTTCGAGGGTTTCTGGCGCGCGGCTGTGCGTTTGGCCCCTTTAACCGGAGCTTTCGCAGCAGGGGGCTTCGCCTTCGCGGCGCTGCGCGCGCGCGAAGCCGTCCGCGGGGCTGGTTTCGCCGTTCTTCCGGTCTTGCGCGGCGACGAAGATGTGCCTTTCTGCCTGGTCTCTCTGGCCATGCAGTCCCTGCTCGGTCAGTCCGCCCGGAGCGTTACGGCGAGACCTCGACGAAGCCCCGAAGGCCGAGTCGAGTCGGACAGAACAAGGTAACAGAAGGGTTCACAAACGGCAAGGGCCGGGGACGCCATTTGTCGTCAGGCCAAATCCTTTCGGCCTTTTTCCAGCAGCCGGTACATCTCCTTCGGGGCCACCTGATAGCGCTCGGCGAGCTCGCGGAGGATTTGACGCCGGTTTCCCTGGCCGATTTCTGTCAATCGACCAAATTCCCCCGCCAATACTGCGGGGTCGGGCACGGCATTTTTCCCGCTCACCGATTCCAGAGCGGGCGCCACGACTACCGTGAACTCACCGCGCGGTTCGCCCAGGCCGCTGATTTGCTCAGAAATTGGTCGAATAACCAATTGCTCGTGTACCTTGGTCAGCTCGCGGCCGACCGCGATAGTGCGTTCGCCCCAAATTTGGCGCGCATCTTCCAAAGCCGCTCGAATCCGATGCGGCGCTTCAAAGAACACGACGAGCCGTTGCTCAGCAGACAGGCGCTGGAACCATTTCTTTCTGGCGTTCGACCGAGACGGCGGAAATCCCACGAACAGGATCTCGTCCGCAGCCAACCCCGATGCCGACACCGCCGCCAGCGCTGCCGACGCGCCCGGGACCGGCTCGACCCGGATGCCCGCCGCATGCGCCGCCGAGACCAGCAGCACCCCCGGATCAGAGATGAGCGGCGTGCCGGCGTCCGACACCAGGGCGACGGAATCACCCGCCTGCAGCCGCGCAATCAGTCCGGGCACCTTCGCCCGCTCATTGTGCTCATGCAGGCTCGTCGTCCGGGTCGAGATCGAGTAGTGTTGGAGGAGCCGAGCCGTCCTGCGGGTGTCCTCTGCGGCGATGAGCGCCACGTCCCGCAGCACGCGCAGCGCCCGAAACGTGAGGTCCTCCAGGTTGCCGATGGGAGTGGCGACCACGTACAGGATCCCGGGCATGTGTGGATTGCTGATTTTACCGCATGTACTCAGCCGAACCCCTGCCCCACTTCGTTGACGAATACCTCTCGTATCTCTACGAGGTGCATCCGACCAACGCCACGTTCGACGGTGTCCACGTGCACGACGACCTGCTCGAGGACCTCGGGCGTCCTGCGATTGACGCCCAGATCCGCGAGCTTGGCGCCTTCGCCCGCCGCCTCGGCGCCATCGACCCGGCCCGCCTCACGGACGTCGAGCGGCTCGAACGGCCGGCGATCGAGGCGAACATCCGTTCCCGCCTGTTCGAGCTGGAAACCACGCGGTCGTGGGAGCGAAGCCCGCAGCACTACTCCGACATCCTGGCGACCAGCCTGGCCGGCCAGACGCTTTTCGGCTACGCCCCGCTGGCCGAGCGCGCCCGACGGGTCGTGTCCAAACTGCGCCAGGCGCCGCGCCTGATGCAGGCCGCCCGGGACAACATCAAGGATCCGCCCGGCATCTTCGTGAAGGTCGGCCTCGAGAGCCTGCGCGGCACGCTGCGGTTCATCAACGACGACCTGCCGCGCGCCTTCAGCCGCCTGGACGACATGCACATGCTCGGCGACCTTGCCGACGCGTCGACCGAAGCGGTCACCTCCCTCGAGAAATACATCGACTATCTCGAGAAGGAGGTGGCGCCGAAGACGAAGGGCTCGTTCCGCCTCGGGTCCGACAAGTTCGAACAGAAGCTTCGCTTCGACGAAGGC
Organism: Vicinamibacterales bacterium; assembly: GCA_050744685.1. Taxonomy (GTDB): domain Bacteria; phylum Acidobacteriota; class Vicinamibacteria; order Vicinamibacterales; family 2-12-FULL-66-21; genus JACCXG01. The sequence goes on from JBOGIX010000470.1 coordinate 4,824, forward strand.
CTGACGCTCGGCTCGGAAA
>JBOGIX010000471.1:0-3406 GCA_050744685.1 Vicinamibacterales bacterium
TCCCGCAGCTGGCCAGGCGGACGGAAGTGACGGACGTGCAGGTGCGCGACGACAGGACACTCGTGCTGCGGTTGAGCCAGCCGCACTCGTTCAAAGTCGTCGATCTCAGCGACTACTCGATCGACGACGCCAAGCGGGTGGAGTTGAGGACGGGTCCTTTCCGCGTCTTGTCGGAATCTCCGGAAGTCGTGCTGGAACGCTTTCCTGCCTATCACCAGGGGGCGCCAACGGTGCAGCGGATCGAGATCAAGGAATTTGCGACTCACCGGATGGCCTGGACCGCCATGATGCGCGGCGAGGTCAACTTCCTGCACGAGGTCAGCCGGGATGCGATCGACTTCATCCAGGCTGGGGGCGACATCCGCGCGTACCCGCTGCTTCGTCCGTACTACGTGCCGCTCGTGTTCAACCAGAAGCACCCGATCCTGCGCCGGCGCGAGGTCCGCATTGCGCTGAACGAAGCGGTCGACCGTCAGGAAGTCGTACGCATCGGGATGCGGAACCACGGCGAACCTGCGGATGGCCCGTTCTGGCCCTACCACTGGGCGTATCCGCAGGGACACGATGCCGTCCCATACAATCCGGAAGCTGCAAAGGTGCGGCTGGAGGCTGCCGGCCTCAGCGTACGTGAGTCGGCGGGGAATGCCATGCCGTCGCGGTTCGCGTTCACATGCCTGGTTCCACAGGGAGACACGCGGTTCGAGCGAATCTCCCTGGTCGTGCAGCGCCAGTTGTTCTCGATCGGCGTGGACATGCAGCTCAAGCTGGTGCCGATCTCGCAGTTCAGCGCCCAGATCATGAAGGGCGATTTCGAGGCGTTCATCTTCGAGATGGCCAGCGCACGGACGCTGAGCTTTCCCTATCGGTTCTGGCATTCGGAGATCGGCGCCGTACCGACCGGGTATGCCGCCGCGAACGCCGCCCTGGACAGGATGAAGTTCGCGAACTCCGATGAGGCCGTGCGGGCCGGAGTTGCCGATGTGCTGCGCGTCATGCGCGCGGACCCGCCGGCGGTGTTCCTGGCGTTTCCGCGGGAGGCGCGCGCCGCGGACACGTCGCTCGCAATCCCCTACGAGCCCGATCGCGACGTGCTCGGCACGCTGTGGCAGGCGCAGCCGGCAGCGCTGGCGTCGGCGGAGGCATCGCGTTGAGACGGATCACCTCTCGTTTCGTGATGCTCATCGCGACCGCGGCTGTCGCGCCGCTCGTGATCTACGGCGTCGTGTCGATTGGCAAGCTGGACGACGGCATGAAGGGCTCCGTCGAGGCGGGCAATCTTCGTGTCGCGCAGCAGGTGGCCACGCAGATCAAGCTGTACATCGATTCGAATGCCCGCGTCCTCCGATCGGTCGGCGAAGAGATCGCCGGGACCAGGCTGGCCGCATGGCAGCAGTCGCGCATCCTGAAGAACCACGTCCTCGACTTTCCTGAATTCCGCGAAATTTCCCTGTTCGACGCCGGCGGGCGAGTCATGGCGACGAGCCGCCTTGGTGACCCTGCAACTGCGGTTCCCTCCACGTCCGGCGCGACGACGCGAGGCGTGCAGGTCTCACGCGTCTTCGAGGACGAAGACAACCTCCCCGCCGTCGATCTGTCGGTGCGTCTTCGCTCGGGCGACGAGAATGCGGCGTGGTTGGTCGGGCGTATCTCTCTCGAGGAGCTCTGGCGCTTCGTCGACCGTGTCAAGGTTGGCGACCAGGGATACGCGCTCGTGCTCGCCGAGGATCACCGCATCGTCGCGCACGGTAACCCCGCGGCGAAACGCAGCGTCGCCCTGCCCCCCGAGGTGCAGCGGCGTCTGCCGGAGCCGCGCCTCGCTGAAGAGCACGTGGCGGAGATCACATTCGCGCGGCGGGAGAACGACGAGAACGGCCAGGAGAAGTTGTTCACCGGCGCGCGCGTCCCCGACCTGAACTGGACGGTCATGGTGGAGCAGCCAACGAGCGAAGCCTTCGCCATCACGACGCAGTTCCGGCGCCAGCTGATTGCGGCGATCGCGCTCGCCCTGCTCGGCACGATCGTGCTCGGCTGGGTCTGGGCGCGCTCGTTCATCACACGCATCTTCGCGCTCACCGCCGCCACCCGCGCCATCGCCGAAGGGCGCATGGACGAGCGCGTGCGGATCGGCGGGCGCGACGAGATCCATCAGCTCGGCGAGTCCTTCAACGCGATGGCCGACCACCTGGTCGAGCTGCAGGAGGACGTGCGCAAGCAGGAGCGCCAGGCGATGTTCGGGCGGATCGCCGCCGGGCTGGTGCACGATCTGTCCCACCCGATCCAGAACATCGGCAACAGCTGCAAGCTGATCGTCAAGATGTTCGACGACTTCGAGTACCGCGAGACCTTCCGCCGGACGGTCGAGCGCGAGATGGTGATCATCAAGCGCGTGCTCGACGACCTGCGCAACATCGCGCGGCCCATTCCGCTCGAGCGGTTCCCCGTCGAGATCAACCGGTCGGTGATCGAGGTCGTGGAGTCGATGCAGCAGCACGCCGACACCGCCGGCGTCACGCTGCGATCGGAGCTGACTGCGGAGCCGGCGTTCATCGACGGCGACGTCTTCGCCCTCGGCCGCGTCTACCGCAACCTCATTCTCAACGCCATCCAGGCCACCGCACCGGGCGGCGCCATCGTCGTCCGCTCGGAGGTGGCCGACGATCGCGTGAACGTCAGCGTCGCCGACACCGGGTGCGGCATTCCGCCCGACCGGCTGTCGGCGATCTTCGAGGACTTCGTCACGACCAAGCGGCGCGGGCTCGGCCTCGGCCTGGCGATCTCGCGCAAGATCGTCGAGCAGCTTGGCGGACAGATCACGGTGACGAGCCAGGTGGGGCGCGGCACGACCTTCGTGCTGAGTTTCGCCAGAACACGCGCGCGGCCGATGCTGGTCGCGGGCTGAGGGGTCCACGTACATGTTGAACGAGATGCGGCCGCCGCAGCGGCGCAGGGCACTTTCAAGAGGAGGAAGGACGATGTTCCGGAAGCCTGTGAAAGCCACTGAAATCGAGATCGAGGGCCATCGCTACACGGTGCACTACTTCGAGCAGATGACCGTCCGCGGCGGACGGCGATTCAGCTGCGAGGTCATGCTCGATGCCACCGATCGCATCATCCTGGACGACGACTCGATGACCAGCCTGGAATCCAAGGTCGAGCGGCTTGCGCCGGCCACGGTGTACAGCCGGCTGCTCGCGGGGCGGCCGCCGGTCGCCGCGTGAAGGCGGTTTAGTTCAGACGCGCTGAAGGCGGAAGCGACCGTCCTCGGCCTGAAAAAGAAAGCGGCCCGCTGGCGTACCGCGGAGAGCGGCGCCAGGGGCCGAAACTGCAAGCCGGGGAGCGCGTGGCCGCGGACAGCGGCTCGACGGACCGGCGCGACGCCGTTTACTTGCGGGGGAGAACGGCGTCC
>JBOGIX010000472.1:0-1766 GCA_050744685.1 Vicinamibacterales bacterium
GACCCGAGCGGCCGGCGTCTCCGGATGCACCGACCGCAGCCGGGGCGAAGCCCTCGCCTCCGCCGGCGCGCGGCGCCGGCACGCTCGTGGTGCGATCGACCCCAACAGGTGCCGGCGTCACCATCAACGGCCGCTGGCGCGGCCGCACGCCGTTGACGCTGGACGAGCTGCCGTACGCGCGCTACAACGTTCGCGTGGTGCAGCCGGGCTACACGACGGCATCGGACTCGGTGACGCTCAGCTCCGACGAGCCGTCGCGCTCGTTGTCCTTCCGTCTGCGTGCGCAGGCCACTCCGCGCGCAGCGCCCCGAGCCGAGGCCTCCCCGGCGGCACGGCCCTCGACGGTGGCCGGCGGCTTCACTGGATCGATCTACGTGGATTCCCGGCCTCGCGGGGCGAAAGTCAGCATCAACGGCAAGCCCGTCGGCGTGACGCCGCTGCGAGTGCCCAACGTGCGCATCGGCTCGCATGTCGTGCGGCTCGAGCTGCCCGATCATCGCATCTGGTCGTCGAGCGCGCGCGTCACGTCCGGAGAGGAAGCGCGGGTCACGGGTTCACTCGAACGGATTCAATGAAAGCCATTCTCGCTCTCGAAAACGGGATCTGGTACGAAGGGGAAGCCGCAGGCGCGCCCGGCGAAACCGGCGGCGAAGTCGTCTTCAACACCAGCCTGACCGGATATCAGGAAATCCTTACCGATCCCTCCTACGCCGGGCAGATCGTCACGATGACTGCCCCTGAGATCGGCAACTACGGCGTGTCGCCGGACGACGGGGAGTCGAGAGGTCCGCAGGTAGCGGGCTTCGTGCTGCGCGACGAATCGCCGGTCGCCAGCAACTGGCGCGCCGAGGGCACTCTGCGCGAGTACCTGATCCGGCACAACATCGTGGCGATCTCGGACATCGATACCCGCGCGCTGACGCGCGTGCTGCGGTCGTCCGGCGTCATGCGCGGCATGATCGCCACGGGCGATCACGATCCGCGCGAGCTCGTCGAGCGCACGCGCGCGCTGGCGAAGATGGAGGGCTCGGATCTGGTCGTCGGCGTCACGTGCGAAGCGCCCTTCGACTGGACGCCCGCGCCCTCCGACGAGTTCGCACCCGTCCCGCAGCGCCACGCGCGTCGTCCGCTCAAGGTGGCCGCGTACGACTTCGGGATGAAGTGGAACATCCTGCGCCGCTTCACCGCGCACGGCTGCGACGTTCGCGTCTTCCCGGCCACCTCGCCTGCCGCCGACCTGCTCGCGGAGAGCCCCGACGGCGTGTTCCTGAGCAACGGTCCAGGCGATCCCGCCGCGCTCGGCTACGCCGTCGAGAACGCGCGCGAGCTCGTGAAGTCCGAAGTGCCGGTGTTCGGCATCTGTCTCGGCCACCAGATTCTGTCGCTGGCTCTCGGCGGCCAGACCTACAAGCTGAAGTTCGGCCACCGCGGCGCCAATCATCCGGTGAAGGAGCTCGAAACCGGCAGGGTCGAGATCACGTCCCAGAACCACGGGTTTGCCGTCGATCCCGAGTCGCTGCCGTCGGACGTGAGGATCACGCACCGCAACCTGTACGACAACACCGTCGAGGGATTGCGGCACGAGACGAAGCCGGTCTTCTGCGTTCAGTACCACCCGGAGGCCGCTCCCGGCCCGCACGACGCAGACTACCTGTTCCGACAGTTCCTCGACGAGATGGAGAGACGCGCCTAGCAGCCCGGCAGAGCGCTGCAGAGCCGCTGACTGAGCAGGCTGTCGCCAGTATCCAGCGGCGAGCGAAGCGAGC
>JBOGIX010000473.1:0-2856 GCA_050744685.1 Vicinamibacterales bacterium
GCGTGCGATCGTAATAGGCGCGCACCTGCAGGTCCGACTCCTGAGACAGCGTCCGGCGCCACCGCGCCAGGACGTGCCCGCCGGCCGTGCGAACGCGAAGGGGACCATCCGGACCCTGACGCCCGGCGATCGCAATGGAGGGCGCGATCTGCCCGACTTGGCCCCGATAGGCATTTCCCTGCACGGTCACGGCATCGCGGGCGGTCGGATCCCAGTCGACGCGAAACCCGCCGTGGCCGAGTTGCCAGTCGTCGGGACTGTTGCGATCGACCGCAAACGTCCGGTCGCGGTTGAAGTATTTGCCGTACACGCGGTAGTACGCACGATCCGAGATCCGCCCGCCGTACCTCGCCGCCACGATCGCCTGCTCCTCGCCCCCGGCGCTCGTCTCCAGATACAGCCCCTGCGTGTCCTTCGCGCTCTTGGTCGTGATGCTGATGACGCCGTTGACCGCATTCGATCCCCAGAGCGTCGCGCCCGGGCCGCGCACGACCTCGATGCGATCGATATCCTGCAGCAGCGTGTCCTGCACGTCCCAGAGCACGCCCGAAAAGAGCGGCGTGTAAATGCTTCGGGTGTCGCTCAGCACGAGGAGCTTTTCGGAGTTGATGCTGCTGAACCCTCGCGACGCGACCACCCACAAGCTCGCCGTCTGCCGCGCCACGTGCAGCCCGGGGACGAGCCGCAGCACCTCGGGCACCGTCGTGGCGCCGGAACGCCGGATGTCCTCGCTCGTGACGAGCGATACGGCCGCCGCCGCGCTGCCCAGGCGCTCCTCGTTCCTCGAAACGAGCGTCACCTGGAGCGCCATCAGCTCTTCGACGCTGAGCTTCTTCAGCTGGGGGATCGACGGGCGAGCCTCACGCTGCTCGGCGCCAAGCGAGGCCGAACCTGCCAGCAGGACGCCGAGTAGCAGGCCGATAGTGGAGGAATCGACGAGACCCCTGCGCCCGCTGCTGCGGCGGGCCGGGATCGGAGCGGATTGGGTGACAACCACGCACGCTCTCCTGAAGCAGGCGCACAGGCGCATGCCAGACCGGAACATTGACCGACGTGAGATGCCCTGAGCGGTTCAGCCCGCAGCTCAGCTGTTCCAGCATGGCCCCCGCACAACTCCAGCAGATCGCACGCCACACGATGACCGTGCCCTCCGGACGTGTCGAGCTACCTCCGCCTATCTTCTAACATAGGCCAATGGTGATCGTGGTTGCGGCGCTTTTTGGTGCGGTTTTCGCGGCGCACACGGTGCCGTTTCCCTTCCTGCTCGAGGCATTCCGTCCGTCCCGGTCCGTGTGGCACGTCACTCCCGCGCGCGGCGCACCGCCGACACTGTACCTGACGTTCGACGACGGGCCGAACGCGACGTGGACGCCGCCGTTGCTCGATGCGTTGCGGGAGACGGGCGCGCGCGCCACCTTCTTCCTCATCGACGACCACATCACCGGCCAGACCGCGCCCATCGTCCGGCGCATCGCCGAGGACGGGCACGCCATCGCCATTCACAGCGGCACGCGGCGGCTCATGATCATGTCGCCCGATACACTCGCGAACCATCTCACGGCCGTGGCGCACCGGATCAGGGAGATCAGCGGGCGCGAGCCCTGCCGCCTGTTCCGGCCGCATGGTGGCTGGCGAAGCGCGACGATGTACGACGGGTTGCGGCGGGCGGGCTACAAGCTCGCGGGCTGGAGCTGGGGGATGTGGGACTGGGACTGGTGGCGTACGCCGCGCGCCGATCGCGTCGCAGGGCGGCTCGCGCGGAAGGCGTCCGCAGGCGACATCATCGTGATCCACGATGGCCACCACCGGGATCCCAACGCCGATCGCCGGCACGCCGGCGCGACCGTGCGGCTGCTCGTTCCCGCGATGCGCGCGCGCGGGTTCGCGTTTGCGCCGCTCTGTGAAGCGCGTTCCCTTCCTTGACTCGGCGAGCACGCGCGGCGGCGGCGCGTCGAGGGCAAGGCAGTTGATCTCCCGTCAGACGAACCTGAAATCAGGAGAGGGACTTGGGCTCGAAGGTACACCTCCGCAACGGCTACGACGCATTCCTGTCCCACAACCATGCGGACAAGGCCTGGGTGCGTACACTCGCAGATCGGCTCGCGGACGTCGACTTTCACGGGCGCCCGCTGCGGCCCTGGCTCGACGAGCAGATCCTCGACCCCGGCGACCTGAAACAGACGGCGGAGCTCACTTCGGCACTCGACCGTTCGCGCACGCTCGTGTTCGTCCTGAGCCCGGCCTCGGTCGCCTCGAAATGGGTGGAGTTCGAGGTGGAGTACTTCCGGCAGAACCGGACGATGGAGGAGATCGTCCCGGTGCTGAAAGCGCCGTGCGACATCCCGAACATCCTGGACGGGGCGGAGCCGTTTGACTTCACCGATCCGGTGAACTTCGAGAGCACATTCGCCACGCTCGTCGCGCGCCTGTGTCCGCCGGCGCCCGTCGATGTCGGCGGCGCCGAGGCGCTGGTCGACCAGGCATGGGAGGCGGCGCTGGCCTCGGATCCGGGCGGTCTGGATGCGGAGCCCTCGCCGCAGCGCGACGCGATGCTCGAGACGCTGCTGCGTTTCCCAATCGACGGTGCGGCAACCGAAGGACTCGCATTGACCGGCTTTCTCCGCGCTGCACGACTGCTCCTGCGCGAGGAGGAACGCGGGCATCCGGCCGCCTACAACATGAAGATGCTGCTCGGCGAGTGTCTCGCGGTGGCTGTGCACCGCCACTCCCGCTATCGTCAAGTCGCGCAGCGCTACCTCGATCTGCAGCCCGCTGACAGCCCGGATCCCGTGCTTGCGTTCGTCGTCTTGCGCGCGTACTCGAAGCTGGCGGAGATCGATCCCACCCTTATCGATC
>JBOGIX010000474.1:0-2543 GCA_050744685.1 Vicinamibacterales bacterium
GCAGAGCGCCGGGAAGACGAGGAGGCGGCCGCCGCGGCACGACGCGCCGCGGGCCAGAAGCGCCGCTCGTTGCGCCGCGCCGCGCCGAAACCTCCCGTCGACGATGGGCCGGCGGCGGCGGAACCGCTCGTCGTCCCCGATCAGTTTGCAGAGTTTCGAGAGGAGTACGACCACGTGGTGCCGGAGATATTCCGGCACATGCCGCTTACCGGGTGGGCCCGGACCGAGAAGTGGCAGCACGAGGAGGCGTCGGAAGCACAAGGCGAACGCGAGCTCGACGAGGTTCGCGAGCTGATGTCCGGGCTGCGCCTGCCGGCACATGTCGCCGGCGTGGCCTACGCGCGCGGCTGCCGGATCCGCCGCGTCCGCGTTCCTGGCGGCAATGCGCCAGCCGCTCGCGGAGAGCAGACGGTCATCCTGTCGCGACGGGTGCTGGAAGAAGTGAGGGGGGCGAGGGCGTAGGGCGCTGGCGGCAGTTGCCAGTTACCAGTTTCCAGTGTTCTTTTCTGGTTGCCAGTCTCCCGTTGCCAGTCTCCCGTGCCGGTCTCCCGTGCCAGTCTCCAGTTGCCGGTCGTTCTGATTGCGAGTCACGCGCCATCTGTCTCGGGGAGCAGACGAGTAACTGGCAACCACAAACAATTGGAAACTGGAAACTGGTAACTGGAAACTGACAATTGAGTCCCTACACCATCGTGCCACTCTTCACGCGATTCGCGCAGCACGCGCTTCGGGCCAGCCTGTGGCTCGTCCTGCTCGCCGTGGTGACTTTCACAAAAACCGATCCCGACCTGTGGGGGCACGTCCGGTTCGGCATGGACATCATCCGCGACGCGCACATAGTCCAGGCGGACACCTATTCGTTCACGAGCGACCGTGAATGGGTCAATCACGAATGGGCCGCAGAGGTGCTGTCCGGCGCGGCGTTCCTGGTTGCCGGCAACGCCGGCCTGGTGGCACTCAAGCTCCTGATCGTCTGTGGCGTGCTCGCGATGCTCAACGCCACTCTCCGGTCGGAAGGCGTCGGCGATCCGCGGCACCGCGACCTGCTGCTCTTCGGGGCTGTGGTCACCACGATTCAGCAGACGCTCTACGTCCGGCCGCAGCTCTTTTCATTGCTGTTCTTCTCGGCTCTGATGCTTTGCCTGACGCGAGGGCTTCGCGACCGGCGGTATCTGCTCGCACTACCGCCCATCTTCTGCGCGTGGGCGAACTCTCACGGCGGGTGGATCGTGGGCGGCGGTGCGCTGATCGTCTGGATCTCGGGGCTGGTGTCGTCCAGGGCATACGGACCCGGCGTGGCGGCGCGCTACACCGCCGCTGGTGTTTTCTCGCTCGCCGCGGCGATCATCAATCCGCACGGCTTGGGCCTCGTCGCGTTCCTCAGGGACACCGTCGGCTTCGGCCGCGCCGACATCGTCGACTGGCAGCCGATATACGCGCTCGGCCCGGCGATCTGGGCGCTGTGGATCGTGACCGCGATGCTGGCCGCTGCCGGCCTGGTCGGATTGTTCCGCGCGGGCGTGCGGATCGAACGGGTGCTCGTCGTGGTCGCGCTCGGCATCGGCTCTTTCCAGGTCAACAGGCTGCTGGCGTTCTTCGCCCTGGCCACGTTCTTCCTGCTCGGCCCGTCGCTCGCGGCGACGCTGTCACGGCCCGGACGCATCGGCGGTCGGGTCCACGGGCGCGCGAAGGCGCTCATGGCAGCGACTGTGGCATTCCTGCTGTCCGCCGGCGCCTTGCGCGCCGCGGCGGCAAACACCGCGTGCGTGCAAGTCGATGCGCCGGCCACGCCGGAGCCTGGCGCCGTGGCGTTCCTGAAAGAACACGCGGCGCGCGGCCGCCTGCTCGTCTGGTTCGACTGGGGACAGTACGCGTTGTGGCACCTGTCGCCCGACCTCAAGGTGTCGGTCGATGGCCGGCGGGAAACCGTCTACTCGGATCGCGTCCAGGATCGTCACTTGCGCTTCTTCTTCGATGCCGCCGGCGGCAATGACCTGCCCTCCGAGCTCGATGCGGACTACCTCTGGCTGCCGCGCTGGCTGCCGGCGGTGCGATCGCTGCGGACTGGTGGGTGGACGGCCATTTACGAGGGTGAACGTTCGGTGATCTTTGCGCGGGCGCCAGTCCCGCAACGGCTGCCACCGGCGCCCCAATTTGCCACGGCGCGCCGCTGCTTCCCGAGTCGCTGAGCCGGAGTCAGATCCGACTACCTGCGGGAGTCCGCGGTCCGACACCGTCAGGCGCGCGCGCGAGCACCGGCGACCGTCGACCGCTCCAGCGCGCGATACACCACGACCGCCAACGCACACATCACGACCACCGACAGCTGCACGTGGACGACACGCGCCAGGTTGCCGCTGAAGGGCGCAAAGTACAGCGGTACGAGCAGCGCCGCGATGGCCGCGGCGCCGCGCGCCGGCCAGCACCGCACGCACCAGTCGGCGAACACGAGCAGCGGGATCGTCAGCAGAATCAGGTCGTACGCCAGCAGGTGCGGCGAGACCAGCACGGTCAGCAGCACGATCTGTCCCCACTTCACGGCC
>JBOGIX010000475.1:0-2208 GCA_050744685.1 Vicinamibacterales bacterium
GCCGGTGGTCATCCTGAGCGACGCACTCAGCACACCGGATGCGATGATTGGAGAGATTCGCCGCGCCCTGCGGAAGCCCGCGGATCAGTAACGCGGAGGCGGCGCGGCGGCGGCGGGCGGCTTCGGACGCTCGGCCTTCAGCTGATGGCGATTGTGCTCGAGCGCGAGCCCGAGCGCATCGACGAGCGCCTCGCGCGTGAACGGCTTGGCCAGGAGAAGCAGCGCGCCGGCATCGATCGCACGCCGCATGTCGGGATTTGACATGCCCGTCATCAGGACCACGGCGGGTCCGTCACGCCTGGTGAGGATCTCGCACAGCTGAAACCCGTCGGGCGGCGGCAGCACGACATCCAGAAACGCCACGTCGGGCCGGTAGGCGACCGACGCGTCGAGCGCCTCGCGCCCGGAGCCGACCGCGATCACCAGACAGCCTTCGTCCTCGAGCCACGCAGACAGCAGACCGAGCATCTCCGGCGAATCGTCGGCGACGAGCACGCGCGGCGCAGGGTCGCTCTGCGGCCGCTGGCGATCGGCAATCGCGGAAATATGCGTCGCCCAGATCCTGTCGCACGTGGGGCACCGAAAGAACGCGCGCGCGTCTTCGTGACCGGCCGGCTCCGCGAAACCGCCGCAACGCGGGCAACAGATGTCCATAGACGAATCCGTCGAAGAATGGCGCGGCGCGGCCGGGCGATGGCCACGCGGCGCTGGATCCCGCTGTCAGCAAAAGACAGGCCACAATGAGTGGCTCGCGATTGACTCACGTTTCTGGCGACGCTGCGCAGGCGGCCGAAAGGCCGCTTTCGATTCTGGAAGGCTTTTGTCCCCTCTCGAGGGGACAAGCGGAGAGACCAGATCTGTAAGCCCGGGGACGATCAGATCAACTCCCAACTTCCAACTCCCAACCTCCAACGCCAACTCCCAGGGCGGTGGCACGAGTGAGGCGGGATCGAAGTCGCGCCAGCGAGCCGTGGCACATTTTCACCCGAGAGAGTGCGAGCGGCATCGCCTTGGAGGTTGGGAGTTGGAGGTTGGGAGTTGGACGAGGTCACGTGGTAATGCCGAGGCCCGCATGCTGATTGGACTCGTTTCCGACACCCACGGCCTCCTGCGCCCCGAAGCCCTCGACGCGCTGCGCGGCGTCGACCTGATCTTCCACGCTGGCGATGTTGGTGGATACGCGGTGCTGTCAGGACTGGAGGCGATTGCGCCCACGCGCGCCGTCTACGGCAACGTCGACGCGCCCGGGCCGTCGCTCGCCGCCGCCATCGACTGCGATCTCGAAGGGTCGCGCCTGCACGTGAGCCACGGTCATGAAATCGGCAGCCCGACGCCGGCGCGGCTCGCGGCGCGCTACACGGCCGACGTCATCGTGTTCGGACATACGCACCTGGCGCTCATCGCACACATCGGGCCAGCCCTGGTGATCAATCCGGGCGCGGCCGGACCCGCGCGGTTCAAGCTGAATCCGAGCATCGCGCTCCTGACCCTGCCCGAGCGCGACGCGCGAATCGTCTGGCTGTGACGCCGCAGCCGTCAGCGTTTGATGCCGAGCGCCACCGTGCCGCGTGAAGCGATGTAGAGAAAGAGGACGCAGTACAGCACGGCGAGCTCGCCGCCGTTCTGGATTGGAATCGGGCCCTGCGGATAGTGTGCGATGAAGTACGCCGCCGCCATCTCGCCGCTGGCGAGGAAGGCCGCCAGGCTGGTGAGGAGGCCGATGGCGATGAGAAGGCCGCAGACGAGCTCGATGCCACCAGCCAGCCCGAACTGGCTCACGAGCGGCATCTGCCGTCCACCGAACATGCCGAACAGCTTCTGCGCGCCGTGAAAGGCAAACAGCACCCCCGCCACGATGCGAAGCAGCCCGTAGAAGTACGGCGAGAATTTTCCGAGAACACGTTCCATCACACATCCTCCACCCGCAGCATACTCCGCCCGGCGGAACGAACGTTATCGATGTGACGATTCGTGAAGACAGGAGCAAGGAGCGACGAGAGCTGTCTGGCGACGGTCTCGAAGCAATCTGTGGCAGGATCGCTGCCGTGCACATGACATCGCTTCCCCGTCGGCTTGCCGTCGCACTCGGGATTTTCCTGGCCGCGATTCTCATCGCTCCCGGAACCGTTCGCACGCAGACGCCGCCGGCCGGCGACAACCTCATTCTGATCACGCTCGACGGCGCGCGGACCGAGGAGATCTTCGGCG
>JBOGIX010000476.1:0-3136 GCA_050744685.1 Vicinamibacterales bacterium
CGCAACCGGTCGCGGCGAAAGACTGAAGCCGGAAGCCACCCTACGCCGCGCGTCCGCCGCCTTCCGAGCGCGGGCCGAGCGCGAACGTCATGATGCCCTCGACGACAACCTTGCCGTCGACGCGCGCGATGCCGCGCAGCTGACCCGTGCGGCTGCGCATCCGCCGGACCATGGCTTCGATGACCACGACGTCGCCCGGGCGCACGGGCCGGCGATAGCGGACGCGTTCGATGCTCATGAAGTAGGGCAGCTTCTCGCGGTTCTCCGGCTTGGCCAGGATCAGGATCGCGCCCACCTGCGCGATCGCCTCCGTCAGGATCGTCGGCGGCAGCACCGGCGCGCCCTCGTCGTCGCGCGCCAGGTACCGCTCGTTGAGGGAGATGTTCTTGATGCCGACGATCCGCCGGTCCGGTTCGAGCTCGGTGATGCGATCGACGAGCAGAAACGGGTAGCGATGCGGCAGGATGCGTTCGATCGCCGAGTAATCGAGTGGAAGCGTAAGGTCCATGGACTTCTTTGCAAGTATAATCCGAGGGTCGCGCGACCGGCCGCACGCATGCCGCCGCGGAAGGACCACCACCCGTCAGTGAGCCATCGATATATGCCGGATGCGCCGTATCCGGTGTTCAACCAGTCGGATCCCAAGGAACACGAGCTCGTCACCACGCTGTTCGATCTCGGACGGCAGGTCACGGCCGTGCTCGACTTCGACGAGCTGCTCCGGCAGACCCCTCGGCTCATCGGCCGCCTGATCACGTTCGATGCGTTTGCCGTCTACCTGCTCGACGAGCGGCGTGGGGAACTGCGGAGCGCCTACACCGTCGGGTACCCGGCGTCCGGCGAGCCGGTCCGCCTGAAACAGGGCACGAGCCTGGTGGGTGCGGCTGTGGTGGGCGAGCAGCCGCTCCTCGTGAACGACGTGGCCGCGGACGCGCGCTACGTCGAGACCGTTCCGGGCATGCAGTCGGAGCTGGTGGTCCCGCTGCTGCACAAGTCGAAGCCGATCGGGGCGCTCAACATCCTGAGCCGCAACCGCGATCAGTTCACCGTGCGCGACGTGGCCATCGCCCGCCAGTTCGCCGCGCACGTCGCGGTGGCCCTGGTGAACGCCAGGCTGTTCGAACGCAGCCGGCTCGACGCGGAGGCCTTCGAGACGCTCGCCGAAATCGGCCGCGAAGTCACGGCGGTGCTCGATCTCGACGAGCTGTTCACGCGCATCGCGCAGCTCGCCAAGCGGGTCATCGACTATCGCACGTTCGGCATCCTCCTCGTCAACGACGACAACGAGCTCGAGATGAAGCTCGCGGTGCAGTACGGGGAGAAGGTCGAGGTGCCGCGGGTGCCGCTCGGCGAAGGGCTGGTCGGATACGCGGCGCTGCACCGCGAGGTGGTGCTCGTGCCCGATGTCTCGCAGGACCCGCGTTACATCAAGCTGGTGCCTGACGTGCGATCGCAGCTGGCGATTCCGCTCCTCATCAAGGACCGCTGCATCGGCGTCGTCGATCTCGAGAGCCCCGAGCTCGACGCGTTCACGAAGCGCGACGTCGAGATCCTGACGCTGCTGGCGAGCCAGGCGGCGGTGGCGATCGAGAACGCGCGCTTGTACGAGGAGGTCCGCGCGACTCAGGAGCGCCTCGAGAAGGAAGTGCGCTTCGCGCAGCGGGTCCAGGCGGCGCTGATGCCGGCGGGACCGCCGAAGCGACTGAAGGGGGTGGATCTGGCCGCCGCGTTCGCGTCGGCGAGGGAGGTGGGCGGCGATTTCCACGAGTATCTCGCGCCGGAATCGAACACGCTCGTGGTGGCGGTCGGGGACGTGTCGGGAAAGGGCGTGCCCGCGGCGCTCTACAGCGCATTTGCTGCCGAGCTCGTGCGCGGCCGTACGTTCCGCCGCCGCTACCTGCCGGAACGATCGAGCCCGGCTGGTGTGCTCTCGTCGGTCAACACGATCCTGCATCAGCGCCAGCTCGAAGAGTACTACTGCACGATGTGCTACACGATTTTCGATCTGAAGCGGCGCACGATCACGATCGCGAACTCGGGGCTGCCCTATCCCGTCCGCTGTTCGGCGGAAGGCTGCGCGCAGATTGAGCTGCCGGGCGTGCCGCTGGGATCGTTCCAGGGATCGACGTACGACGAAGTGAGCTTCGCGCTGCACGCCGGCGACGTGTTCGTGTTCTGCACCGACGGCGTGTTCGAAGCGATGAACGAGCAGTCGCAGGAGTTCACGGCGGAGCGCCTGATCCAGGTGGTCCGCGCCTCGTCCGCGCTGCCGGCAAAGGCGATCGTCGAAGCGATCTTCACGGCCGTCGCCGAGTGGCGCGGCGATGCGCCGCCAAACGACGACATGACGGCCGTCGTCGTGAAGATGACGCAGTGACTCAGTTCGAATGCCAAGAATGCCAAGAATGCCAAGAATGGCGGGAATGCCGGGAATGCCAAGAATCCAGGAATGATCGCATCGGGGTGAATCGCCGCAATCGGCCGTATCGACGGCGGTCGCGAAAATCACCCCTCTCGAAGCGCATCGCGTAACTGCCTGCGGCAGAAATTCTCAGCGGCGGAAATCCAGATCTCTCTGCTGGATGTGCAGGCCGACGGCCTGCCCACCGAACGTCGCGACCTCGCTCACCCGCCCCTTGACGCGGACGTGTGCGCCCCTGGTCGGCACGCGGCCGTCGTTGGCGATCACCGTGACCTCGCCGGTGCCGTCGCTCACCTTGTACATCTTGAAGGGCACGAGCGGCACGCCCCACGAGCTCGTGACCACGCCGTCGATGGCGACGGTGCGATCGTGGTAGCGGCCGGGATTGTATTTGAGCTCGGCGACGCTCGGCCGTCGCACGGCGAGCGCACAACCGGAGAGCATGGCGACGAGCGCGAGCGAAGCGCTGAAGCGCATAAACATTTCGTCACCTCGCGAGATGAACACAGCAAGATGGCCCTCTGACCGCAAATGGGCCCCCCCGACGAATGCCGCAAGATGGCCCCCTGGCAGCAAGCAGGCCGCCCGCGAGGAGAAATAATGAAGCCGCGCGAAATCGACCAACTTGCACGACGGGATGCGGCGATGCCAGCGCCTGCCTGAGTTAACGCACCCCGTTGATTCCGCGCGACTGCCACCAGACACATCAAATCG
>JBOGIX010000477.1:0-6581 GCA_050744685.1 Vicinamibacterales bacterium
GTGCTGCCCGACATACCTGGCGACGTACTCATTGGGCACGAGCACGCCGACGTGCCGCGCGCGGAACCCGAGTACCACGGCGCGGTCGACCGGCGCCATCGCCATCCAGTGCGCGTCGAGATCGACAGCGACCTGCAGATCGGGATTGCCGGCGGTGACACGCGCATCGAGAAGAAACGTGTCGCTGATGTGCGCCGGATGCTCCCACACGTGCGTATGGACGTCGACGATCATGGTGTCAGAGCACGCCGTACTTGTCGTACACCGCACGCAGGTACGCGCCGTTCCTCAGCTCGTCGCGGCTGTGGTTCTCGCGCGACGCTTTGTCCGTCGCGAGCTGGACGACGCGGTCGACCATGGCCGCGGGGATGGTGATGACGCCGTCGAGGTCGGCGAACACGAGGTCCCCTGGGGACACGAGCACACCCGCGCACTCGACAGGCACGTTGTAGGCGACGACCCGCCCGCGCCCCTTCGAGTCTACCGGCTTGGTCCCGGCGGAGAACACCGGGAACCCGAGGTCCTGGATGCGGCGCACGTCGCGGACGAGGCCGTCGACCACCGCTCCGCGCGCCCCACGCGCGACGGCCGCCGTGGATAGCAGTTCGCCCCACGGCGCGTTCCGCCGGGAGCCCCCGGTCGCGACGACGACGACCTCGCCAGCAAGGATGCTGTCGATCGCCTCGATCTCCAGCCCGTACGGATCGGCGTCCAGATGGTAGACGTCCATGCACGCGATCGTGCGTGCCCAGCCGACGAACTTCACGTGGGAGCCAACCGGCCGCAGGTGCTCGGCCATCGCCTGCTCGCGTGCGCCGAGATCGTCGAGCGCGTCGGAGACGACGGCAGTGTAAAGCGTGCGCTCCATGTGTTCGAAGAGCTCTAGCGCCCGCGGCGTGCTGCGTGCCGCAGTCTCTGTGCCCGTTTGTCGATCAGTCAACGTCGTGCCTCCTCGAGAGACGCTGCCGGGTTACCCGATGCTGAGCGCCACGAGTGCGATGATGCCGAGCGCGAGTCCGGCCATGCCGTACGCGCCGACTCTTTCCTTGAAGAGGACCAGGCCCGCCGTCGCCACGAGGAACAGCGAGCCGCCGGTCGTAATCGGAAACGCCACGTGTCCCGGGACGCCGTGCGACAGCGCGAGGCCGGTGAACGCCTGCCCGAGCAGGCTGCACGTTCCCATGAGCGCGCCCAGCCAGATCTCGCGGCGATACAGCGGAAAGCGCCGGCGCAGGAACGCGAACATCGCGAAGACGAACGCGCCCAGGTACCAGTAGAGCAGGTACTGGGCCTGGAACCGATCCGCCAGCCCTTCCTCGGCCAGGATCTTCAGCCCGAACGGGCCGATGCCGTTGGCCACGAAGGCCACGAGCATCAGCCGCAGCCAGACGCCCGAGTCGCGCGTCATGCGCGGCGGTCCCGCGCTTCCTGCTCCTTCTTGTCCTTCCAGAGCAGAAACATCGAGACCGGGATCAGGCAGAGGGCCAGCGCCTTGGCGACGCCGACCGGCTCGTCGTAAATCACGATCGAGGCGACAGTCGGAATGCCCGCCGACAGGTTGATGGCCAGCCAGCTCGTGGCGATGGGCCCGTGTTTCACGCCTGCCTGGAACGCCAGGATCGCGACAGACGCGGCGACGCCGAAGGGCAGGGCGATCAGGCCGACCCGCGACGGGACCGCGAGGCCGGCCGATGTGCCGGACAGGACGAACAGAAATACGAAGAGCAGCGACGAGCTGGCCAGGAGCGCGTTGATTGCACTCGGGCGGCTCTTCTGCACGTCCGCCACCTTGTGCAGGATGCCGAGCATGCTGAAGCTGAGAAGCGCGAGCACCATGTACACCTGGCCAGTCATCGTCTGTTCACCGAATCCTCAGAAGACCACTTTCGCCCCGAACTGCAGCGTCCTCGCGCTCCCCGAGCTCAGGATGCGCCCGAAGTTCGCCGTGCCGAACGTGGTGCCCGGGTTGCCGAGGTTGACCGTGTTCAGCGCATTGTAGGCCTCGATGCGGACCTGCACGTACCGGCCCTCGCCGAAGTGGAAGTTCTTCATCAGCCCGAGATCGAGGATGTGCGACGCCGGACCTTCGATTACGCCGATCGGCGAGTTGCCGTACTCGTACTGGCCGGGCGCGGCGAAGGCGGCCGTGTTGAACCACTGCGATGCCGACGGTTCCGACACGTCGGGATCGCCGACCAGGTTCGCGCGCGTGCCCCACCCGTTGCCGAGCGTGGCACCAGGGACGTTGATGCTGAGCGGCGCCCCAGAGACGAAGCTGTTGATGCCGCTCAACTGCCAGCCGCCCAGAAACACGTTTGCGAACGGATTCAGGTCGCTCAGGAACGGCTTGTCCCGCCCGAACGGCAGCTCGTACACCACGTTGACCCACAGCATGTGCCGCCGGTCGTTCGGCGAACGCCCGCGGAGATACCCGGGCGGCGTGAACGGTTGCAGCACCCCGGTCTCGTCCGGCGCGATCGAGTCGTACGTGTCCTTGGCGAGCGAGTACGACCCGGTGAACGACAGGCCGTCGGCGAACCGGCGCTCGAGCTTCACCTGCAGGCCGTTGTATTCCCCATTCCCGCGGTTCTCGAGCACGTTGATCTGGCCGAAGGCCGGGTACGGCTTCGCGTCCTGGAGGTCGGGATACGCGCCCGGCGGTACTTCGTTGTACGGCCACAGCGAGACTTGATCGCGCAGCCGCGTGCCGACGTACGAGACCGTCAGGGCCGCGTTGAACGGCAGTCCCTTCTGCACCGAGACGTTCCACTCGTGCGTGGTGGTCGGCTCGATGTTCCACGCCGGCGACTCGCCGACGGATGGCTGGATGAAGCTCTGAGGATCGGCGGGCCACGCCGTCTCCCACGACTGCGGCTCCAGCGGGCTGAACGAGAGGGACTCCCAGGTCCAGTACGGCAGCCCGACGATCGATGACGCGGTTCGGTTGCCGGTGAAGCTGTTGTAGTAGATCCCGTAACCGCCGCGGACGACCAGGTCTTCGATCACGTCCGGGCGCCACGTGATGCCCAGGCGCGGCGAGAACTGCCCGCGCGGCTTGAAGAGATCCTCCGGCACACCGACCTCGGTCGCGGGCACCCACAGGCCCTGCGTCGCCGCCGCGAGGAACGGAGAGACAGGCTGCTGCGACAGGTTCACCTGCCCGTCGTCGTCGACGCCGCCGATCACCTTGCCGATGCCGGGGTCGAAGGTCGCGCCGTTGCCCGCGCGCAGGTCCTTCGCGTGCCAGTACTCGTAGCGCACGCCGAGACCGAGCGTGAGGTTCGGCCGGACCTTCCAGAAGTCCTGGACGTACGCGCCGGAATACGGCGAGCTGTCCAGGCCGAACGTCTCGAGGGGGAAGTTGCGCCGCGTGCCGGAGGTCAGGCCGAGCAGATAATCCGCGAAGCCGTCCCCCGTGTACTGCCCGTTGAAATCGAAGCTGCCGCGCGGCGAATGCGAGCCATGGCGGCCGTAGACACTGCGGTTGTCGTACTCGTATCCCGCGCTGAGCGAGTGCCCGCCGCGCACCCACGTGAGGCTGGACTTCAGGTTCAGCACGTCACTCCACAGGCGGCCGTTTACGCCGAACGCCGTGTTGAACCCGGTGTAACCCGAAATGTTCACGTTCGGAAGGCCGACGAAGTCTGCGCGGCCCGCCGTCGGGATCCCCTGGATCCCGGCGTCCGCGACGAGATTGTCGGAGCCGATAATCGGCGAGGTGAACCGGTTGTCCGATCGCAGATACCCGCCGGTGACGGTCAGCAGCAGGTTGTTCGAGAGCGCGTTCGTGTAGTTCAGCCCGACGTTGTGCTGCGTGGTTTCGTTCGTCGAACGGATCTCGGGAGAGTAGCCGGGGGAGTCGTTCGTGTTCCGGTTCATCACCCAACGGCCGTAGATGCGCTGCCCCGCCGTGAGCTGGTGGTCGACTCGCGCCGTGTACTGCCACGTGTCGTCGGTCACCGGCGCGACGGCATTGAACCGGCCGTCGGCGTCGTTCGGCTGCAGCAGGTACGGGAGGAAGAACTGCGACGCGCCCGAAATGCGGCTCCCCGGGATGATGTTGCCAGGGAACGGCTGGCCCGTGCGCGGGTCCCGAATCGCCCTGGACAGGCCGGAGAAGTCGCCGCGGAGCATCCCGGGCTGCGGCGCCACGGAGTTGTAGAGCGCTTCGCGGCGGACCGGCGTGCCCTCGAAGCTGCCGAAGAAGAACGTCTTGTTGCGCAGGATCGGACCGCCGAGCGCGGCGCCGTACTGGTTCCGGTTCAGCTCGGGGGCTTCTCTGCCGGAAAACGCGTTGCGCGCGCTATACGCGTCGTTCTGGTTGAACTCCCAGATGGATCCGTGGAACTCGTTGGTGCCCGCCTTGGTGACCATGACCACCTGCAGCGGGTTGCGGCCGTTTTCCGCGCTGAAGCTCGAGGTCTCGACGCTGAACTCCGCGATGGTGTCGACGTTGGGGATCGTCATGCCTCCTTCGTCCATCGCCGCGTTCGCGTTCAGGCCATCGAGCTGGAACTCGGTCTGGTTCGACCGCATGCCGAAGCCCTGCACGGTCGAGCCCCTCTCGGGACCGCCCGAGCCCGTGAAGCGCATGCCGGGCACGAGGTTGACCAGGACGACCGGATTGCGCGAGCTCAGAGGCAGCTCGCGAATCTGCTGCATCTGAATGACGGTCTGCACGGAGCTGCGCTCGGTCTGCAGCAGAGGCTGCTCACCGACAACGGTCACCTGCTCCGTGATCTGGCCGACGGAGAGCACCGGCGACACGCGGCTCCGCTCGCCGACCGTCAACACGATGCGCTCGAGATTCCACGTCTTGAAGCCGTCGAGCGAGACGGCCACGGAATAAGGGCCGATCGGCAGCGCGAGAATCTCGAAGTCCCCCGCGCCGCCAGTGACGGCCGTCTGCACGAGTCCCGTGTCGAGGTTCGTCACGGTGACTGTCGCACCGGGAAGGCTGGCGCCGGACGAGTCGACGACGGTCCCGAGGATCGATCCCTGGGTGCCGACCTGTCCCATGGCCGGCACGACCGACGCCATGAGAAGGATGGCACCGATGGCCAGACGCCTGATCATTGACATGTGTCCTCCTGAATCTGCACACGCACGGCTGATGGCTTCGATTGTTGGCGCTGCATGGGCCCGGTTCAATCGGGCGCCGCCCGTGCGCGCGCGTCGTGTCCCGCCTATTGGATCGTTCGCGGGCACGTCAGTACCGCGCGACGATGACGTAGCGCCCCTCGGCCGGCTTCGGGATGCGCACCCACTCGCCGGCGGCGTCGAAGTCCTGCCAGGCTTGGCCGTTGACCGTGACGCTCTGCATGCGCGTGCCTTCGGGGTGGCGGAGCCGCACGTGCAGCGCGCCCGGACGGCGGTCGGGCAGTTGGACCTCGGCGCGGATCTCGCCGGATGCGGCGCGGCTCTCGATACGCGACGTCAGGTTCCCGTAATAGGTCGGCACCCGCTCGAGCACGATCTCCTGCCCGTCGCGCAGCCACGCCCGCGGTGTCGCCTGCGCCAGCAGCAGGGCATCGTCATCTGTCTCGTAGACGAGCATGTTGCGGTAGAGCTCGAACCAGGCGCCATCGGTGCTTGGAGGACCGAAGTACTGCCCGTTGCCCCAGCGGTGCTCCACGGGCTCGAGCACGGAATGGCTGAAGGCGCTGGCGAGATAGCTGTAGAACGCGCGGATCGCAGCTTCCGGTTCGTCGCGCAGCAGGTACGCGGTCGCCTGCTGGTTGTAGATCGGCTCCTGCGCCATCCCGAGGTCCTTGTAGAACAGGTTGTCTTCGTGATCGTTGAGCAGGGCATCGGCGAGCACCCCTCGTGCCGGGAGCGCCTTCAGGCGGAGGAGGTGCACGGCGCCGGTGTCCACGTCGGTGGGGTACCACTCGTGCAGAAGCCGTCCGTGCGCGAGCGCTTCCGCGGGAACGTAGGGAGACCACGTTCCGTCACGGAGCGGCACGATCGGCGAGCGCACGCTCGCGGCGGCGAACGCCGCCACGACCGCATCGCGGACCTTTCGTGCCGCGGCGCGCGTTTCCGCCGCGCGCGGATGGCCGACGCGTTCGAGCGCGCGTCCGAACAGGTCGAGCCCGGCGAACATGTACGCCTGATTAAAGGCCCAGAGCCCTTCGCCGGTGCCGTCATTCAGCGGTCCACGAACGAGCCCCGTCTCTGTTGCCGCGGCGTGCTCGAGCCGCCCGATGCACCAGTCGAGCGCCTCCATCGCGGACGGCAGCAGCCGCGCGAACGCCGCGCGATCGTCCGACAGCAGGAAGTTCTGCGCGACGGAGTAGAGCATCGACGGCGTGTAGACGAGCCAGTTCGCGTAGCCGTTGATGTGCCCGTCGGCCTCCTGGTTGTTGCGGAACTGCGCGAGCAGCTCCTCGGTCGAGATCGCGTGATAGCCGCGCAGGTCGTACAGCATGTAGTCGACGTAGACAGCCTGATTGACAGGCCAGGGAGTCCCTGTCTGGCTGTACGCGAAGTTGGAGTACGGCAGATCGATCGCGACGTCGGGGCCCGAGCCGCCGTGGCGCCGCGGCAGGCGCAGCGCGTGCCACAGGCTCGCGCGGAAC